>NZ_JBBOWA010000002.1:0-62983 GCF_038006865.1 Cytobacillus sp. FSL R7-0696
AACATTGACTAAGGAGGCGAACGCAATTGCAATACGGAACATTTTTGCTATCAAAGGTAATTGACGCCAACGATCTGTCAGCCTTCATGCGCTTTGGCATCACGGAGCGCGACTTCCCAACAGAAAGCGAGCGAGCCGTTTTCCGGTTCGTTCGTGACTATGCGGAACGCAATCGGGGCCAGGCGCCAAGCATCGCGACAGTGGCGTCCGAGCATCCAACTTTTGCGGACTGGTATCAGCCGGAAATTAGCGACAGTTACGAACACTTGGCGGGAAAAATTAAAAGCGCGTCGGCTAAGGCGGAAGTTATTGAAATGGTTAATAGTGGCTGGCTTGAGCGCGAGTTGACCGAGAATGCGGACGGAAATGACGTAATTAAGAAGTTGCAAGAACGACTTCAACAAGCTATAATTAGAACAAACGTTCGATGTAAAGTGGGAACGGACGTTAAGCAGGACGCAACAACCTTCCTCGATGAATACCTTAAGCGTAAGGATGGCGAGTCATTCAAGATTTGGCGGTCAAAATTCGCGACAATTAATGAGCAAATAGGCGGTTACTTAAGCGGAAACATGTATACGTGGTACGGTCGATCAGGGCGCGGTAAATCCGTATTCACAATGGAGGAAATCATCGAATCCGCAGCGCAAGGAGCGAACGTGCTCGTTTGGTCAATGGAAATGTCGCGATTTGAATGGATGGCGCGGGCATATAGTTCCATTAGCGCAAGAGCCGGCGTGGCGGTTGAGCAGATAGGCGGAATGGACTATGAGGTAGGATTTGAGAACAAGCAACTGATAAGCGGCAAATTATCGGAAGAGTTTGAAGAGGGTTTACGCGTATTCTTGCAAAGGTTGGCAGAAGGCGAATATTTGTCGGGCAGTATTACGCTTAGAGCTGCGGATGATGTAGACTTTTATAAAAGGGACGTTAGGCAGTTGGAAGCCGACATACGCGCGACCAATGCAGACGTAGTATTAATTGATCCGATTTACCTTATGGATTACGAAGCGAACACGAGCAAAGTTGCTGGCGGCGATGTTGCGAATACCTCAAAAAAAATCCGTAGGCTAGCTGGCAATACGGGCTGTGTCGTGCACGTTATTACCCAGGCGGAAGAGGTTCGCGATGATGTAGACGAGGACGGCCGTCGAGAATTGCGAGCACCAAAGCGTGCCGAGATTAAGAAAACGAAAGCAGTATTAGAGGACGCGACAAATACATTCGGCATTGATTCGCTAGATGGCGAGGGAATAATCGAAATCGGCAAGGGACGGAATGGTGGTGAGGGAACGCAAGTTAACGTTTTATATCTGCCTAATTACGGCGTTGTACGTGAAATGGATAGTGGCGCAACAGCAGCGAGTCAGTTTAATTTTTAAATATTGGTAAATTTATATAACTATTTGACTATTGCGACAATAGGCGAAATTTGGGTATAATGGAATAGAAGAGGAGGACTTACGTATTATGCCATTTCATTTACGGGATCAGACGTTAGACATAGACGTTCGCTCCGAGCTTGAGAAATTCGAATGGACGCGTCCGACTTGGAACGCCGATAAGCTAATCGCAGCAAGTCCGTTTCGCTACGATAAGTCGCCGAGCTTTTTCGTCCGACTAGAGGACTATGCGGACTATCCAGCGGGTACATGGTCCGATAGCGGTGCGTACGATGACGAGTGGGCTTCGGGAAATATCGTCAAGCTGCTCGCGTTCTTGCGGCATGAAACGGTGGAAGAGGTCGAGGAATATTTAATTGACGCGTATGGCTATAGCGCGCTGCCGACTGACGACATTAAGTTGCGCCCAATTCGCGTAAAAGTTCAGCGGGATAGGAAGCCGTTGAGCGAGCAAGCATTGGCGGGCTACGGCGAACAATACGACTATTTAAAAGGGCGCGGCATTAGCGAGCAGACTCAGCGCCAGGCGGGCGTATTATATGATGCGAAAAGTAAAGCGGCAGTATTTCCTTGGCGCCTAGCTAACGGACGCCTGGCGAACATCAAGCATCGCCAAACGCGTGGCAAGGTGTTTTGGTACGTTAAGGGAGCGATTCCTATACGCGAATTGGTTTACGGCATGGAGAAAGCTGGCAGGCAAACGATAATATGTGAAGCGGAAATAGATGCGTTGAGCTGGCGACAGGCTGGCTATAGCGCAATTGCAACAGGTGGCGCGAGCTTTAATGAATATAAGCGGGATATGATCGTAAGGTCGGGCGTTGAAGAATTGCTGATTGCGACAGACAACGATAAGCCTGGCGAGAAGTTGCGGGAAGAGATTGAGCGAATGATGAATAGGCGAGTTAGGTTGCGACATGTTTACGTGGATAAGCGAGTTAAGGACGCGAATGAGGCGTTGGTCAAGCTGGGAGCTGAGTCGTTGCGTGAGAGTGTCGGGGTGTCGGAAGGCGGTCGATTCTTGTCCGTGAAATCACGGAGTTCAACGCTGGGTAAGTAACGCCTCTTACCCGTTGCGTGACGGCTTATCTTCGGGCAACCATTCGTAAAAGTCTTCAATACGGCAATCGAGAATATCGGCGAAGACTTTTGCGGTTGGTACTTTTAGTATATATCGGCCAGTCTCATAATCGCCAATCAATTTTACATAAACGCCGGATCGTTCGGATAATTGTTGCTGCGTTAATCCTCGCGCAAGACGTCGGTCCCGAAGCAAGCACCTTCCGACTCGTGTCGTAGTGTCTCACCTCATTATATAATTATTTACTGCTTCTGTTATCGTTTTTATTATCGGAAGTATCGAGTTTAATTTCAACTACTTTTTCAATAGGTACATTTAAATAAACGCAAATACTTGCGACTGTTTTTAAACTTACAAATTCATCTTTATTAATATTCGCTTGGGTACGGGAATTAAGACCTATTTCTTCTCGGAGGTCACTTAAGACTATCCCTTTTTCTTTCAACGTTTTTCTTAACGGATCAAAACTTAACATAAATTCACCTCTTAAATGTTTACTTTTTTAAACATTTTGCATATAATAATAATACTACGATATGAAGATTAAATCTCTTTTATGTAAATGTATCAAAAGTTTTTAGCATTATCAATAATTTTAGTGGGGGATTTTTCCAATGATATCAAAAGATATAGAAACAGTACTTGATAACTTAGGTAATAAAATGGATATAAAAGAACTATCTACATGCAGTGGCGTGCCGGAAGCAACTATTAGGCGCATTTTAAATCAAAAAGTGGAAACTAGCTTTATTAATTTATTTAATTTGTCTAACTGCCTGTTTGAAAGAGATAGCAAACTATTCAATTGGTGCTATGTCCTTGAATTACCTGGCAACATGAAGGCAGCAATGGAGTTTATGTTTTTGAAGAAAGAGTTTGGACAACTACGAAATTTTATTGACAACAGAGTTATGAAATCAAATAATAAATCAGTTAAAAAGTGGGCTAGAATATACTTGATAATATCAGAATACGAGGAATATTCTAAAGACCATTTTGAAACATTGAAAAGAATTAGAGAAATTTCTTATTCCGATAAAGAATCTGAAATATTATTGAAGTTAATAGAAGCGAATATTTTTTATCGCATAGTTTCAGATAGTTCTGCATATTTACATGAAATGACCAGAATTGTTAATGAAGTACAGGACCAAGTACAACATATAAAAGATAAGTTTCTTCAAGAAGCGTTTTTATGTAGAGTAAACGATCTACAAGGAAAAAGTTACTTGTATGTAAAATCTAATGCGGAGAAGGCTCGCGAATACGCGGAGAAAAACCTTCGTCAAAATATATGTCAGTTATTCAAAGGTAATTCGTTATATATAATAGGAAGGTCGTACAACTTCTCCGACTATAAGAACACCCGAGAATATGCAATTCAAGCGATTAATGTGTACCGTGAGAATGGTTACAGTTATTTCGCGGACGAAGTTGAGACGTATTTCCTTCCTTTTGTTGATGCTCATTTCGGGGAGAAAGTCGACAGCAGCGATATAGAAGGTAAGGCACATTATGAGTCAAAGTGGGGGGATAAACAAAAAGGACAAAAATATATAAATGAAGCAATAGACGAACGCGGAGAATGTATGTTTACACTCTATTACAAGGGGCTAGCATTCGATGACCCTGAAATACTTTTTAAATCATTTAGCCAGTTTTTACAAATTGGAGATAATTACTATGCTCAACTACCTCTAGAAGCGCTAAAAAAGTTCGAAACTTACTCCCGAATGGCAGAAATTATGTACAAACAATTTGTGAACTAAAGGAGAGATTGTATTGAAGAAAATTATAGCAGGTGTTGTCTTAGGTTTACTGGTAGTAGTTGGAGGAACGGTGTTATTTTCGGATCCGGTTAATTTAGCACATGTACCAAGGGGCGGATTTATTTTATTTAAATAAGAAGGTAATTATTCCGAGCGTCAGTATGGCGCTCTTTTTTTGTTTACATATATACACAATTTGACCTTGTCTAATTCATGTTAATTTTCCAAATTCAACCTATCAATTTAGTAATATAAGGATATAAATAAAAAAAGTTTAAAAAACTATGTCAGAAATTAATTGCTGATTCGTTATTTAAAGTATAAGGATAATGGAGGTTGAAAAATTGGAAAACACAAAATTAAATAGTTTAGTTGTAGAATATCAATCAACTCGAGATGAATTGGTCTTTAACAAAATTTATCAAGAAATTATGGAATCGATCATTAAAAATATTGAGTTCTCATCTAAACGACAAGGAATATCAAAGGAAGATATGGTTGCTATCTACGGAGACAGTTTATTAAAGGCAATTGACCTTTTCAAAGGAAATGGAGAATTTCGTAAATTATTCAATTCAATCGTAATCAAGAAACGCATTGACGCATCTAGGGCGGAAAAAACAAAAAGAAAGTATGAATTACATTTCGAAGAATTATCGGATTCCAGTGAAGAACCGAACGCGGCAACGTTCGAGATTTCAAGTGATTATATCCTAGATGAAGAAGTTTTTAAAAAGAAAGAAGCCGATCAGGTGGCACTGATCGACTCCTTAATATCCGAAGCAGATGAAATGACTACGGCAATAGTCAAAACATCGCTGACCTATATTCCGAAAAAAACGGCTGGCAGGCCGATGAAGCTCAAGTGGTACGTCGCTTCTAAACTCGGAATAGATAGGCGGACAGTTGAACGCAAATTCGAAAGCCTGGCCGGCAAATTCGATTCAAAGCAATACGGTGATTATACCGATTACCTTGTTGCGCAATAAATTATAAGCGGAGCTAAGTCACCTAGGAATCGCGACCTATTTCCGTTATCTACATTATAAAGCAAAATACGGTTTAGCGTACAGAGAAGTAACACAATTGTAATAATACACTAGTTCCGACAAATTTCGCAAATGGAGGTCGTTACCAATGAACGTTAATAAGCGTCAAACTCGCGCTTCTAATAATAAGTATGCCCAACCGGAGGATTTTAATACTGATTTCGAACGAAAGTTAAATCGTTATAAACGCGATGGCGTCCGCATGTATGACGCCAGCTACGCTAAACCAATCGAAGACGCGCTTCCTATTATAAAGGCGGTGCGTCTCGGATGACGGAATTTATTCTATTATATGGCGGAATATGTATCGTAGCTATAGTGCGCGCCGTTTGGAAAGCGAGTGGCGAGCGATGAAAGTCCTAAGCATGGCGGAAGTTAAGAAGCGAAAGATGATTGCGCAGTATGTTGCGTTTTACGGGACGGCTTATGCGGAAAGGACGGGGGTTAAGGCGAAGTGAATCTCGAAGGGTTGACGGAGAAAAGGAATCGTATGGGAGCGGTTTATTATGAGGACGCAGACGGGGAAATTGTCGCAAGACTATGTACGAAATGCGACGAAATAAAAGAGCTAGCGAATTTCTCGAAAGACAAACGAAAGTTAGGAGGCGTTCGTTCTTATTGCAAGGGTTGCGAGTCCAAACGTAGTCGAAAATACCGTGAAGAAAACCGAGAGAAAATAGCGGAACGTAATCGTAAATACCGCGAAGAAAACCGAGAGAAGATTGCGGAAAGTCAGCGTAAATATTACGAAGAAAACCGAGAAAAGATAGCGGAACGGCATAGTAAATATTACGAAGAAAACCGAGAAAATATAGCTAAATATTACGAAGAAAACCGAGATAAGATAGCGGAACGTATGCGTAAATATTACGAAGAAAACCGAGATAAGATTGCGGAAGTTAAGCGTAAATATTACGAAGAAAACAGAGATAAGATTGCGGGGTACCGACGTAAATTCCGCGAAGAAAACCGAGAAAAAGAAGCGGAACGAAGTCGTAAATATTACGAAAATAATCGCGAAAAATACTACATCTATGTTGCAAGACGACTAGCTAGAAAACGGTCACTTCCCGACACACTAACCGCCGAAGAATACGCTAAAACTCTAGCATACTTCGGAAACGCGTGCGCACTAACTGGCGAAACAACCGACTTGCATAGCGAACATGCGATACCACTCGCGATAGGCCGTGGCGGAACTATACGCGAAAACATGTACCCGATGGCAGGACGATTAAATTTAAGCAAAGGCGACCGCAACATTTTCGAATGGTTTGAGGCGAATAGGAAACGTTTCAAACTTTCGCAAGAACGATTTGACCGTTTGATCGAATGGCTCGGCAAAGCCAACGACATGACAGTCGAAGAGTATCGCGATTATGTGTACTGGTGTCACGATAATCCCGTAGAAATTGACGAAGAGGTGGCGATTTAATTATCGCCCGTCCGTCGGTGAATATTGAGGTAACGGTTAGGTAAGCAAGTCGCTAGGCTACGCTAAAACGCTGGCATAGTTTCCGTTACTATTCGATATTCAGTGACGGGCGCGGGATTTGCGTTCGACTATTAAAATATCAAGGAGGAAAACGGATGACAAACGTACACAATCAGTTTTTAGTAGGCGACGAGGCGGATGCGGCGCTAAGCGAAGAAGGCGGAAGCACAAAAGGCGCAAAGTTTTCATCGTTCAAGTCCGGCACAACTTACGCGGTCAAATTGATCGGCTTAAAGGATTACTTTCAGTTTTATAGCTACGGCATCTTTAACCAAGTCGATTCATTTTGCGCAGAGAATCCGTCTAAGAAAACTGCGAAAGGCTTTCCAGTCGATAACTTAACGCCATGGGATAAGGCTTTCCGTTACTACAAGGATTTGTCCGATGATTGGACTGACGCTCATTCGCAGGAAGCGCAAAAGTATAAGCCGAAATCACGTTTCGCGATGGCATTCTTCGACCTAACAAGCGGTGAGGTTATCGCAGTCGACCTAAGCGCAAAGCAACACGCAGCAGTTAAATCGGCTATCGAAAAGTACGCGAAGAAGAAAGATAAAATTGCGTTCGAACTGTCTAAGACGGGCGAAAGCACGGGCACGGTCGTCAGCTTAGCGCCAGTTCTCGATATGGACGAAGATATCACGGAACAGCAACGCGCTAACTTCGAGAAAGCTCCGACAGAAATCGATTTGACGCCATTCTTTAGCGCACCATATATCGCGGATGAGAAAGAGCAAATTGAAGCGTTGGTTAAAGCAGGCTTCGATATTAGCTTAATTGGATTGAGCGCAGGCAACGCAACTAATGACGCAAGCGACGGCGGAAATAATTACAACTTTTAAGGAGGCGAATTGAATGGCATCTTATACGGACACTCTTGGCGCTTACTCCGAACTGGTAGCCGAATTGGCGTTAATCGCTAACGGCTACACGGTTTCAACAACGCGAACATCGGAGGCCTACGATTTGAAAGCAACCGACCCATTAAATGGCGCCGAGCTAAAGGTTCAAGTAAAAACGATCCGCAAGCGCGGCGACCGTAACGGCGAACTGGTAGTTTATGCTACGAATGGCAGCGGTCAAAAATACTCTCAGTCCGACGTTGATGTTTTTATCGGCGTACTCGCGGAAGAGGGCGAAATGCCTCGCGTTTATATGTTCGAAAATAGGGACTTGCGCGAATACTGGGCGACAGAAGCGCGGGCAAGCAAGCGATGGGTCGAGTTGAGCCTTACGTTTAATCGAGCGCTTTATAAGGCGGAAATGGTTGCGCAATAAATTAAATATGACGAGGAGGCAATATAAATGGCGAAATTAGAAAACGTTAAAACAATCGATATGGTGAACGGTGAAATTACGAAGGTTGAATATAACGGAGATATTTACGTGAAGGTTGACGAGGGGCAAGGGACGGAGAATATCGGTGACATCGTAATTGGCAAAAAAGGAAAAGGACGCGATGATTCGTATTTTGAAATAGTAGAAATCAGTAGTTTTAACAGTTCAAGAAGTGGAAAGTTTTATGATGAGGACGACGACTTGGATGGGATGCTTTATTACGAAGTATTCCGTAAACAGTCCACGCCATCAGCTACCGCAAACCTAGACGAACGCGTCTCCGTACTTGAGTCGAAAGTTGCTACGCTTGAAGGCGAACCTGTTGCGCAGCCGTTGAAGGTCGGAGATTATGCGAAGGTAGTCGGTAGCTCAAACACGTTCGATGAGAAAGGAGCTATCGTTAAGATAGTCGAGGATGACGGGACGGACATTCCGTTTAAAAACGAACATCTGGACGGAAGTTATGCCGGATGGCAAGACGTTGAATCATTAGTCCGAGCAACCGACGAAGAAGTTGCGGAAGCAAAAGCGCAAGCAGCGTTGGAAGCAAAATGGGCGAAGATTGGACGCAAGCCTAACGAGTTTAAGAAAGGCGATATCGTTCACAGCGGAAATGGTTCCCCGGAGTTTACCGTGTTAGCAGAACACGAAATAAGTACAGGTAAAGTTGCGTTTGAATCTCGAAGGGTTGATTTAGATATAGTCGGGTTAGTTACGCCGGTAGAAAGCCGTTTTGACCGTGCCTAGTTGCGCGAAGTGTCAATCGGAAATACGCCACGGCAAGCTACACGTCGAGGACGATCAAGCGGACCTAACGTTTTGCGACGTCCAGTGCTGGCGCGAGTGGGCGGTCGATGACGGCGAATCATCCGTTTTGGACTATTACCGCGAAATGAACGTGCGGAGCGTAATCTACTAGGAGTGAAGGAAATCTCGACGAAGGAGAGTGATGCATATGGCGGCTAAGTTACGGCTAAACATCGGAAACGCGTCGGCAAGTGCGCAATCTGCTGAAGCCGTCAAGAAGGCGACAAAAAAGAAATCGGCGGCAACCGAGACAATTGACGAAGCATGGGCGCGCATACTGGCGATGAAATTAAACGACAAAGAACGCGCGCTAGTCCAGTTAGCGAAACAAGCGCCTACATCCGAAACGATAGGAAGGTTATCGGATAGCAAACTGACAAAAGAGAAGGCAATCGCGCTAGGCAGAAGCATAAAAGAGGATCGCGATAGAGTGCTGCGGCAACAGCGTATTCGCGAGACTCTAGACAGTAAGCCGAGCAATTACTTTATATTAACGCAGGATAGCCAATTGGCGGGCTTTATCGAACGAGTTCGCCAGGAGGTTCGCCTTCAACGCGAAAAATGGGCAAAGCGCTTCGAGAAATTGGGCGTAGAATCCATGACCGCGGGAGACTTTGAGGGAACAGGAATTGACGCTTATATTGATCTTTCAATTGGATTTTCTATATGGCTACCTTTGCTTGACGAGGGTTATTACCTTCCATACGGTCACGTTGAAATTGAAGGCACAGACCACGGCCATAAGGACACTGATTCGCAATTAACACGCTCGAAAGTTTTAGAAGTTATTACTCCGTATTTATCTCATTCCAAGCAGGGTAAGACGTTCCATATGGGAAGCGCCCGTTACGATTTACACATCGCACAAAATGACGGTTATACGATAAAAGGTTGCGTATGGGATACGTTGGATGCGATGCACTTAATGAACGAGCACGAAGATTCCTACGGATTGAAGCCACTAACGCAAAAGTATGGAAGGGACTTCGGAGTAGACGGTTCCGTTTATACCTTCGAGGACTTATTCGGAAATCGTTCGCCGGCGCCGTTTAATACGGAACTTGTGGGGATTTACGCGATAAACGACGTTAAGTATGGTTGGAAATTATTCGAATGGCAGTTCGATATTATGAAGAAAACTAACCGGCTTTTTGATTGTTATTGTGACGTCGATTCGGGCTTGCCGGAAACTGACGTTTTCTTAGAACGATGCGGATTCGAAATTAACCTGGATGGCATAAGACAACTTGAAGAGGAATTTGAGCCGAAAATAATAGAAGCAACTCAGCGCGTATTTGACACCTACGAAATAGACGACGCGTTCATACGAAAGATGGACCGGACAATTAACGCGAAGAAAATAGAAAAGTGGATTATCGCTCAGAAGAATCGCATTGATAAAACGCGCGAGAAAATATCTAAGAAAGAAACGAGAATAAGCGAAATTGAAGCGAGCAATAAAACGCACACAAAAATGTATACAAACGAAAAAGCGCAACTTGCGAAATATCAACGCGAGCTGTCCGAACTAGCGGAACCGATCATTGGTAACGCCCCGCAGTTAATAACGGAGTTTAGCATGACTAACGGAAATCACTTGGCGTATCTCATCTACGATCACTTAGGTATTGCGGATAAAACGTACAAGGTTGATAGGAACAAAAAGCGCTCGACTGCTGCGGACGTTCTCGCGATGTATTACGAAGATGAACCATCGCTGGAACCACTCGCGACAGTTGCGGAATATGAAAAGTTATTAAGCACGTATATTCGACCGTTACTCGGTCGCGGTGACTCGCCGTCAGTTATGGAGATTGACGGGCGTCTACACTCGAACTTTAAAGCAGGCGGAACGGCAACAGGTCGTTATTCATCTAGCTCATATAGCGCAAGGCCAATCGATATATTACGGAGGTGGTCAGATGGTTAATGTTACAGACGCGAATTACCACGACATTGTTAGAACGTTAATTGCCGATGACCGTAAAGTAAAGAAGGGCGTAAACTTGCAAAACATAGCGTCAAAGGGAGACGGTAAAAGGTTGCGTCACTGTTTCGTCCCTCGTGATGGATGGTTCTTCATCGGCAGTGACCTTGGGCAAATTGAGCCGCGAATACAGGCGCACATCATGTACGAAAAGTATGGAGATAATTCGATGCGTCAAATCTTCATCGACGGTGTGGATTTATATACGACGATGGCGATGAAAACGTTCGGGCTAGAAGAGAAATATTGCGTAGATAAAGCGTATGATCCGACGGGAACTTTCCAGCCAAGAAAGCTAATGAAAACGGGCGTTCTCGCCGTATCTTACGACCAGAAAGAAGATTCATTCGCACAGAAGATGAAAGTCTCGCGAGAAGTTGCTGCGCTATTCTTCACGAACTTTAACGAACAATTTCCATCGTTTAAGCCAATGGTTACAGATATTCGCGAAGGAATGAAACGAAATGGCTACGTCGAAACACTCTACGGAAGGAAGCGGAGGTTTCCAGACTATGAGAAAGTTGCAACGGAAGTTAAGCGAAATGAAAATCGCCTTATGCAATATTACATCGAGCGTAAACGGTTAAACGGCAAAAAAACGAAAACAGCGAAAGATAAGGCACGACTACTCGAACTGGCGGACTTAATTTCGCCACTAGCGGACAAACGTGGACTAGTAGCTTATTGGGAACGCGCAGCCTTTAACGCAGTTATTCAAGGAACTGGCGCAGATATTCTGAAAATGAACGGAAACCGCATGGCTCGCGAATGTATGGCGAGAGGTTGGGAGCTTAACGCGTCCATACACGATGAGGTCAAAATAAGCGTTCCTGCGAAAGACCTAACGCCAGATACGATCGATTTGATTAAGGACGTAATGACAAACACCGTGCAACTTTCCGTCCCACTCGTTACTGATACGGTGATTGAACCGCGTTGGATGGAAGAGTATGGAGAGGATGAGTGGGATTTCGAACTACAGAAACCGAAGGAGGAATCGGAATGAGGTTAGTATTAACGTTAGTAATTGCATCCTTGTCCGCTGGCTTAATAACATTGTTAGCGAAAATATTAAACAGTAGCTTTAATGACGTTGCTACGTTGTGGTTAATTGCCGGAAATGCTGCGTTATTAGTAGACTGCGTGTTGTTAGAGAAAAAGGAGGACGAGTAAATGGTATCTTATATAACTTTTATGAAGCACGCAGAAAAAGTGGCGAAAGCCGCATCTTCAAGTAGACCGGTATTAAAGGGAATTTACCACGCTGAAAATGGTGATGCGATAGTAACGGACTCACATCGTTTATATGTCGCTAATAACTGTCAGAGCGCTCAAGACACTTCAATTATCAATCCTAAAACTGGCGAGAAGATAGACGGAAGTTATCCAGACGTGTATCGATTATTGCCGGTAAATGATCCGGTCTATACGTTGTCTATCGATGTAAACGAAGCGCTAAAAGCGGCGAAGGCATTTAAAGCGCTACTACAATTTCCCGAAAAAACGATAAATACTACCGTTACCATCAGCGACAATAAGGCGTTATTAGCCGTCAATACTCCAGTTGTTTCCGCGACATATACACTTGGTGAAGTTGACGTTTCAAACGAAGTGCCTATCATAATGTTCAGTATTTTGTATTTTATTGAAGCGTTAGATATGTTTAAAGACTTAGGCGTAAGCACGATTACGTTAAATAATTACGGACAAAATCGACCGTTTACCTTGACGAACAATCACGACTTACTCGCGTTAATCATGCCAATTAGGACTGCATAAGGGGGACGAACAATTGACGATTAATATAAACGAAATTGCACAGGAATTTACAAAGGAACTTGATCGCTGGTACTCGCTACCCGAACAGTACGATAACGAACTTGACCGTCAGATACACGAATGGTATGCGAATCCACCTAACGTATGGCCTAAGCGTCCTTACTTTTCGCCGAGTAGCTCGAAAGCCTGCCCGCGCGAACTATACGTTAAAGCCAAGCGCGCTAAAAAGGATAGCTTTCCGAGCCAGCCTCACCAGGGCAGATGGCGCGAAATTGGTACGTCAATTGGCGATTTAATGCAGCGCACCGTTCTCGCAATGGAACGCAACTTGCCTGGCTGCCCATTCCGATTCGAGCGAACGCCTGATAACCGACCGATGTTCGAGGATTTCGCGAAGAAAAATAAACAGGTCGAGCATAACGGTCAATCATTCTATCTTTACGGAACAACGGACGGCATCATGCAGTACGTAAATGCTGACGGTGAAATCCTGCGCGTAGGGCTTGAGATTAAGAGTAAGCAGACGACGCCAGCACGAACGTCGCTTCATTCGATGCGCGAGGCGGAAGAGGGACACCGCAAGCAATGCGTCGCATATTCGATTATGTATGACGTTGACTACTTCATCATCCTTTATGTCAATGGCGCGAAAAAGTCGTGGGTTATGACGGAAGATGAATACGCAGCGACGCCGGATATACGTGCGTTTGGCTTTGAAATTACAGACACTGATCGCGCGGAGCTACTAGATAACTTTGCGGAGATTACGCGATGTATTAACGCAGAGACTCCGCCATCTATCGATTTGTCGCGTTGGACCTTTAATAACTTTAAGACGGCGTGCGCTGAATCGTTATCTGACGAGGAGTATTTGACGCTTAAGGCGCAAGTTAGGCGTATGATGCGATCGAGCTTGCCGGACTGGAAGAAGCAAAATTTTTATGAAGCGTTCGAGTTTATTAAAGAAGCGAGGGAGGCGGAATGATGAAGTATGCGAAAGTAGATGAAAACACGTTGAAGCAAGCAATGCATGCTATATATAAGCTACAGAGTTCGATCGGAATTGATTTATCCGATGAAGACGGTTATGGCGAAGTTTATTATGCACTAGAGGAAGCTGTAAAGGAGGCGGAATGATGTACGAAGTTATTTTATACGTAGAAGGAGATTCGCACTTCGCGAAAGTTGACTATGATGGGCTCGAGGAATTACGCGAAGGTTTAAATAACGACAACGCACCGACATTCGTAGAAGTCTTTTGTTTTGACGGTGATTGTGCATTCGGTATTAACCGTGAAAAGGTGGTTGCGTTTACCTATAAAGAGGTGTCCGAATGAGAGTCCTAGCGTTCGACATTAGCGCAAGCCCAGGCGTCGCCGTCCTCGAAGTAAAGGGCGGTAAGCCTTCGCTAGTCATCGCCGACTCTATCAAAACTAGCACGGAAAATAGCGATAGCGAACGCTTTGCTTATGTCGAAGCATTTGCCGTCAAAGCGATTCACGAGCACGGTCCATTCAACTTAACTATACGCGAACATTTCATTAAAGGCGGAAGCAAGCGTGCCACGCAGCTCGTATTCGGAAGCTGGTCGATGATTGACAGCGCGCTCGGCAAATACGGCTATGCGATCGATGGAGAGATAACGCCGACGGAAGTCAAGCGCGTAGTTGGCGGCAAAGGTACGGCGACAAAGGACGAAGTTGAGGCGGGCGTTCGGCGCTTGCTTAGGCTTTCGGAAGATTACAAGTTTAAGAGTAACGATGCGAGCGATGCCTGCGCGATAGGGCTTGCGTATCTAATTAAAAACGGAATTATTAAGGAGGCGGAATGATGGTAGCGATTATTATTTCTCTATTACTGGCGTTTATTTTACAATTAGCGATTTGGCAGGGCGTATTTTTAGGCGGCGTTTGGCTTCTAAATACGGTGTTTGATTTATCGGTTAGCTACTACTTGGTTGGCGGCGTCGTATTCGGTATTTGGGCGGTCGTTTTGACAATTCAAATTTTATTCATCTACGGTGCTAGCAAGCAATGAATCTAGCGCCAGCATACCGCAAGCTACTTGATCATAATGAAGCGGAGCTAAATGACATCGACAAACAACTCGAAAAGATGCTCGATAAGCTAATCGAATTTTATGACCGACGCGAACAGGTCGTTGAAAGTGTCGCGGAATTAAAGGAAATATTAAAAGACTTGGAGGCGGAAGAGTGCTAATCGCTTACTACTCGCTAACAGGAAATACTCGACGGTTTGTAGCGCGGTTAGTTCCGCCTGCTGACCGTCTTGAAATAAGCGTGCATAAGAGGGTGACCGAGCCATTCGTTTTAGTTACGCCTACTTATAATTTCGGCAATGTTCCCGCAACAGTTGAACGATTCGTAGATAATAACGCGGACTATATTGTAGGTGTAATTGGCGCTGGCAATCGAAACTGGGGCGACAACTTTGCGAAAGCTGGCCGAATTATCGCGCAACAATATGACGTACCATTGCTTGGCGTCATTGAACTAGCAGGCACGGAACAGGACGTTAAAACCATCACGGAAAGGGTGCGAGAGATTGAATAAATATATCGAATTGAACAACGAAATTATGCAACGGGATGCGGGCGGAATGTTGCAGCTCGACAAAGACCGCGAAGCAGCGTGCTCATACTTTCTAGACTACGTTAATCAAAATACCGTTTTCTTTCACTCACTTCGCGAAAAGTTAGACTATCTGATCGAGAATGACTATTACGAAAAGGAAATATTCGATATGTATAGTTTCGCGGAAGTTAAGGAAGTTTATCGTGCAGCATACGCCTTTAAGTTTCGATTTCCTTCGTTCATGGCTGCGTTCAAATTCTACAATGACTACGCGCTAAAGACTAACGACGGTAAGAAGTTGCTCGAACGTTATGAGGATCGCGTCAGTATTAACGCTTTATTCGCAGCAGATGGAGACGGAGTCAAGGCGATTGAGTTTGCGGAACTAATGATGCGACAAGAGTATCAGCCAGCAACGCCAACATTTCTTAATGCAGGGCGCAAGCGTCGGGGCGAGCTGGTATCGTGCTTCTTGCTCGAATGTGGCGATTCGCTCAACGATATTAACATGATGAATGCAACTGTCCGTCATCTATCGAAGCTAGGCGGAGGCATTGCCGTCAATTTATCTAAGACTCGCGCAAAAGGTGAATCGTTGATGGGTTACGAAAACGTGACGAGCGGTGTCGTACCAATCATGCGTAACCTCGATCAGTCTTTGCGTCACATTAATCAGGCTGGACAACGTAACGGTTCAGGCGCGGCTTATCTGCATATCATGCACGCGGACATTAACGATTTCTTGGATACGCGAAAAATAACAGCAGACGAGGACGTCATTGTTAAAACGTTATCTATTGGCGTCGTCATTCCGAACAAGTTCATCGAATTAGCTCGCGATAACAAGCCAGCTTACGTATTCTATCCGCACAGCGTTTATAAAGCGTATGGTGAACACTTTGACGAAATGGATATGAACGAAATGTATGACGTCCTAATTAACGACAGTCGTGTTCGTAAGGATCAAATTAATCCGCGCCAATTGCTGACGAAAATAGCAGCGCTTAGATTCGAGTCGGGCTATCCGTACATCATGTTTAGCGATAATGTGAACGATGCTCATGCGCTAGGTGGTACGGTGAAATTTTCGAATCTCTGTTCAGAAATCCTTCAGCAATCGAAGGTATCAACGTATACCGACTACGGTCAACCCGACATACTGGGCAGCGACATTTCGTGTAATCTCGGCAGCCTTAACATCGCGAACGTAATGAAGCACGGCAATATCGGCAACACGGTTCGACTGGCTATCGACTTCTTAACGCGCGTATCCGAATTTACTAATATCGCAAATGCTGCGGCGGTCGCTAAAGCTAATCGCGAAATGATGTCGATAGGGCTTGGCGCAATGAATCTGCACGGCTACTTGGCGCAGAGTGGTATACCGTACGAGTCCGAGGAAGCGCGCGACTTTGCTAATGTGTTTTTCTCGTTAATTAACTACTGGTCGCTGATTCGATCGAATGAACTAGCGAAGGAACGAGGCACGACGTTTAAAGGTTTTGAGAAGTCGAAGTATGCTGACGGTACTTACTTCACGGGATACTTCGGCAATGACGCTAATTTTCTTCCGAAAACTAACAAGGTAAAAGCGTTATTTGAAGGTATTGATTTACCGACAGTTGCCGAGTGGTTGGCGTTGTCTGAAAGCATTATCGAGCACGGCTTGTATAACGCATATAGGCTCGCTATAGCTCCGACCGGTTCAATATCTTACGTCCAGTCCGCGACAGCAAGTGTAATGCCGATTATGGAACGTATAGAAGAACGAACTTACGGAAATAGCAAAACGTACTATCCGATGCCGGGCTTATCACCGCAAAACTGGTTCTTATATAAGGAAGCGTACGACATGGATATGTTTAAAGTCGTCGACCTTATCGCAACCATTCAGCGACATGTCGATCAAGGCATTAGTTTTACGCTATTCGTTAAAGATACGATGACCACGCGCGAGCTTAACCGGATTGACCTTTACGCGCATCACAAAGGAATTAAAACGATTTATTATGCGAGAACTAAAAATACGACACAAGACGACTGCTTAAGTTGCGTAGTCTGACGGAAGGGAAGGCGACATATGACGATTACAGCCGCCAATTGGGCGAAACAAGACGATGACTTTTCGAAAATGTTTTTGGAGCAGAATATTAAGCAGTTTTGGCGACCGGAGGATATTGCGCTTCATGAGGACGTAAACCAATGGAAGCAGTTGCCGTCGGCGCAAAAAGAAACGTATAAACGCGTGCTTGGCGGACTGACGTTGCTTGATACGTTGCAAGGCGAGGACGGCATGACTAATATATCGCTCGCGGTTCCAGGCCATCAGCGTAAAGCCGTATTGAACTTCATGGCGATGATGGAAAACGTTATACATGCGCGATCATACTCGAATATATTCTTAACGTTAGCTAGTCGCGAGGAAATAGACGAGGTGTTCGCATGGGTGGAAGCTAATCCGCACTTGCAGAGAAAGGCGGAGATTATCGAAAAGTTGTACCGGGAATTATCCGCAAAGCCGGACGACGAAATCGTTTTATATAAAGCGCTTGTCGCGTCGGTAATGCTGGAAAGTTTCCTATTCTATTCGGGCTTTTATTATCCGTTATTGCTTGCGGGCGAAGGAAAGCTAACACATAGTGGCGAGATAATTTCGCTTATTATTCGCGACGAGTCAATTCATGGCGTATATGTCGGCTTATTAGCGCAGGAGATTTACGCCAAGCAATCGGCTGACATGCGACTAGAACTACGCGACTTTACAATCGACTTGCTCGTATCACTTTACGAAAACGAGAGCGCTTATACTGACGATGTTTATTCCGAGTTAGGGCTTGAGCATGACGTTCGAAAGTTTTTACGTTATAACGCAAACAAGGCGCTGGCAAACCTCGGATTCGATCCGTACTTCGAGGACGAAAAGCAAAGCGCGATTGTGTTAAACGGACTAAGCACGAAAACTAAGTCGCATGATTTCTTCTCGCAAAAAGGTAACGGTTATGTGCTGGCGACGGTCGAATCGTTACAAGATAGCGATTTTATTTTCCAATCTTAGCGACAGCAACGTTATATAAAAAAGAAGCCAACCGTTAGATTAGCTTCTTCATACCGCACTTACGACACTCGCGCAAGAACTTACCGTCGCCGACTCGCGATTCAAAGTGGCTACTACCGCAATTGTCGCAGCGCCCATTCGTCGTAAGTATAAACCTTGTCGGTGTCGTATCCGTTATATTTATCACCCGAAAGAGGAGGCGTTTATATGAACGTTAATATTAAGAAACTGCACGAGGACGCAGTAATACCGAAATATGCGCACGATGGTGATGCCGGCTTTGACCTAGTCGCGATAGAGGACGTCATTATAGAGCCGGGCGAAACGGCGCTAGTCAAAACGGGCTTGGCGTTTGAGTTACCGGACGGCTACGAGATGCAGATTCGACCACGATCGGGCATTACGCTCAAAACGAAGCTTCGCGTTCAGCTCGGCACGATTGACAGTCATTATCGCGGAGAAGTCGGCGTGATTGTCGATAACATTGCGCAGGTGAAAATTGACGAAATTGATTTAAACGAAAAAGAAGTAACTTATTGGACGCAACATCATCCGGAAAACATTGAAGGCGACGAGGAAACGAACCATTACCAGTGGGGAGGCTTCCCTCATGGAACGTACATCATCCGCAAAGGCGATCGCATAGCCCAAGCGGTAATCGCGCCGGTATCAAGAGCGCAATTTACCGAGGTTGAAACATTGGGCGAGACGGCAAGAGGCGAGGGCGGATTCGGTTCGAGCGGGGTGATGGCGGAATGAGGCTATTTATTATTTTATTTATCGCGATTATGGCGGGCGGAGCTACTCATGATTATATTTACGGATATTACGGATTCGCGACGTTTGAGTTGGTGTTAGCTATCGGATTGATTTACGAATTAATGATTAACAGGAGGACGAATAAATGAACGAAATTAAAC
Source organism: Cytobacillus sp. FSL R7-0696 (assembly GCF_038006865.1). Classification (NCBI taxonomy): domain Bacteria; kingdom Bacillati; phylum Bacillota; class Bacilli; order Caryophanales; family Bacillaceae; genus Cytobacillus; species Cytobacillus sp. FSL R7-0696. The sequence continues at coordinate 19,277 of NZ_JBBOWA010000002.1, forward strand.
ACGTATTAGACAAAGGATATATTCGCCTAACTAACGTAATGGGGAGCGACCTGTCAGTCGTAAACTCGGCTCGCGTATCGTACGACAAGGAATCTAGCGAACTATCAGACGGAGATATTCGCCTCATTAAGTTTCTTGCTCGCGAAGGGCATACGTCACCGTTCCGACACGCTACGCTTCAATTCGAAATATATGCGCCGTTAATGGTTGCGCGTCAGCACTGGAAATATATCGTTGGTAGCGATCATACAATGGACGCTTGGAACGAAAGTAGTCGCCGTTACATCACGGAAGAGCCGGCGTTTTATATTCCTATGCCAGACGAATGGCGGTCAGCGCCGGAAAATACAAAACAAGGTTCGGGCGCACCAGTAGAATTTAAAACAGGGTTTGATATGACCGTAGAATTAGAGGAATTTATCGAAAAAGGAGAGCGCTTGTATAACGAAGCTGTGGCGCAAGGAGTCTGCGCAGAGCAAGCGCGCTTATTCCTTCCAGCATACGGAATGTATGTCCGTTATTACTGGACGGCTTCCCTTCAATCGGTCGCGCACTTCTTAAACCAACGATTGGCGCACGATAGTCAAGTCGAAATACAGGAATATGCGAAGGCTGTTCGCGAGTTCGCGAAGGAAAAGTTTCCGGTCAGTATCGAGGAATTAATTAAGCCGAAAGGGTGATTCGATCAATATTTTAACGACAACTTTACTAACTACGCAATTACTAACGGGACCAACCGTCGAGTCTGCCGAGCTTGCCGAAGTGGTAAGTCCGAATGCGCAAACATGGCGGCAGCAGGCGGTCGAGGAAGCGAAAGAAAACGAGGAACTACGAAAGAAAAACGCTGAACTAATCGAGGCAATCGACAGGCTGAATGAAACGGCGTGGCAACCGTTCGAGGCGACTGCATATACTGCCGGAGTTGAATCGACAGGGAAGTCCGTAGGAGATATTGGCTATGGAATCACTGCGAGCGGGAAAAGGGTTCGAGAAGGGAGAACAGTTGCGTGCCCGAAAAACCTCCCTTTTGGAACGACTTTATTAATTGAAAACGTTGGAGAAAGAGTTTGCGAGGATCGAGGTGGCGATATTAAAGAAGGTCGGTTAGATATTTATTTTGAGGATGAAAACAAAGCGTTACTTTTTGGAAGGAGGGTACTTCATGTCAAAATCGTACGATAATGAATCTTGGGTTTGTATATCTTTTGATCGGGCGTACTCAATATCTACAAAAGGTAGGGTGCGAAGTGTTAAGAGAGGTAAAGAACACATCCTTAAAACACATGTAAATAGATATGGGTATAACCAAGTCGGGCTGACTAACGAGGGAAAGGTGAAGCAGTACCTTGTTCATAGACTAGTAGCTGAACATTTTTTGATCAATCCGCTTAATAAGACGCAAGTGAACCATATTGACGGGAATAAACAGAACAACAGTATACAAAATTTAGAATGGGTAACTCCTAAAGAAAATATTGGTCACGCCTATAAATTAGGGCTTAAGACAAATGAGACACTAAAGTTGAATGGTATTAAGAACGCTAAACCGGTATCTCAAATAGACTTCCTTACCGGAAACATTATAAGGAATTGGTCATCTATAAATGAGATTGTCAGAGAGTCTGAGGGAGAGTTTGATAGTCGAGCGGTGAAAAGGTGTTGCACATTAAAAAAGGACACTCATAAAGGATATAGGTGGAGATACAAAGGTGAAGAAAATTTAAATTACGAAAGAAAGACTACGAAAATAAAAGCGCCTGTTGAAGTTGATTTCGGAAACTATTATGAAGTGTTTGAGTCTGTCGATGATGTTGCTGAAATGTTTGGAGTGAGTCGAAATTCCGTATATAGAGCTATCAATCAAAACAGGCGATTATTGCGAAAATATGTAGTTGAATATGCGTAAAAATAATCGAAAGAGGGGCGAAGTAGATGAGGCACTATATCGCAGACGAATCAATCGGAGGAATCGAGCGTGAGTACGTAGAGGTGGAAAGGAAGGCAGACGTTGGGGATTACGTAGTACATGGAAGCGCAGGAATTTACGGTATATTTGAACGTACTGATGGGATATTTGCCTTCGTTAACTACGACGGAAGTTATAACGGGAGAGACGCATGGTATCTTTCGAAAACAGTAACAGTAGAACCAACGGACATCGTCCGCATTGATGGCGAGCGTTATCGTCTAGTCAATCGTCAGGCAGAGGTTGGTGAGAAGGTTTTAATTATCGGTATTCACGGTGAGCATGAAGGCGATACGGGGGTTGTAGAATACTCGCACAATGACGGTAGCATTAGCATTAACGCAGGCGATGGGTTCGGATATTTCCCTTATGTATACGAAGAAGAGTACCTCGTACTTGAATCGCTAAAGCCCGTCGAAGCCGAGCCACTAACCGTTGACGAAACGCAAGCCAGTCCGCAAGTCATCGACATGCTCGCCAATCTAGCCCGACGCGTTACGCAACTTGAGGAGCAATTACGCGATACGCAACGAAACGTAGAGACATTCGCGCAATTAGCGGAATCTAACTCGGAGGACATTCGCTTACTTGGTGAGCGCACAACTTGCGACTGTACATCGAAATCAGGCGCAGAATTACTTGCGGAGGCATTCGGTGCGTTGACGCGATATGAAAAGCGAGGTGATCGCCAATGAAAACGGAAATTGAAGTTATCCGAAATTTCACTGGTGATTTTTATGAGAAATGATTATCGTATCGAGGACGGAATAGCTTATATCTCCTGCACATTTGAAGGAAAGACAGTCGAGGCGTTAATTGACGAGAATAAATTAGATATTGCGGAGTCCTACCCTTTAAAGTGGTACGTAAAAAGGAGCAGCAAAGATCATTATTATGTAACAGGGGTAATGAAAAGAGGTGGTAAGCAAAGAGTTATATATCTTCACAGACTCTTGACAGATTGCCCTGAAGGGAAAGTCGTTGATCACATAAATCACAACACTATAGATAATAGAATGTGTAACCTCAGGGTTGTTACTCACCAAGTAAATATCTTCAACACTAAGTCGCAGAAAGGTGTTAAGTTTCGAAAAGATTTAGGGAAATGGAGAGTAAGAATGCTTGTTGATGGGAAGGAAATGTTTTTCGGGTACTATTCAAGATATGAAGAAGCTCTCGCTGTAAGAAAAGAGGCCGAAAGAAAGTATCGTAAGGAGGCTTAATATGAGTAAATTTCCAGTACGAAAAGTCGCTATTTGCGGGCAGATTAGATCAGGGAAAGATTCTATGTCTAATCATCTCGTTGAAAGACATGCATTCCAAAAGTTCGCTTTTGCTGACGGTATGAAACGTCTTTTGCACGAACTATTTCCGGAAATTCCTTCGAGTCCAAAACCGCGTAGAGCGTACCAAGTTTTCGGAGAAGGTATGCGGTCTTTAGATATTCCTAACGCTCAGCACGTGTGGATTAACTCATGTATGCGGAAAGTGGATGCGCACATTTGGTGGCATAGCGAGGTAGATAATCGCGGGGCTAACGTTGTTATTACTGACTTACGAACCCCCGAAGAATACGAGCACTTAAGAGCTGACGGCTACACGATCATTCGCGTAACTGCACCGTTGGAAATACGAAAAGCCCGCGCAATAGCAGCAGGCGATAGTTTTGACGAAAAAGACCTCGACCATGAAACGGAAAGGCACATCGAAGGCTTTGACGTTGACTATGAAATCGTCAATGACGGCAATATTGACGAACTGTACGCGAAAGTTGACGCGGTTATGGACGAAATAGCGCGATAGGAAGGCGCTATTATTCGCTCAATTCAAAAGCACGCCAGCGGCTGCCATTTTCGTCAATCCAGCCTATGTCGTGAAACTTGACGGGCAATTCTTCGTGCGGCAGTCCTAACTTTTCACAGACGGATCGCCCAGCGCTCGCACCGAGGTAGCCGCGTTTGTCCATTTTTATTGCGGTAGCATTCGGCACCTTCGCAAGCTCTTGCTTAGCGACGCCAATGCGCTTGTTTTCGACGTCGACGCTAATGACGACGTATTGATACGGCTTGATATTTAATTCGCGCTGAGCTGGACGGCTGACGGTTAGACGCGACTGATTATCGATAGTCAGCGACAACTTGCCTCTACGCTCGGCGGCATTAATTTTTAACGGTTCGAACGCCATTTTAACACGCTCCAAACTTTGGTAATTTTGGCGTAATTATAACGCAAGTAGAGACGAAAAGCAAGGAAAATAGGAACGGAGGCGATTTAATGGGAAGCGTAAAAATTGACACGCATAGCAAAGAGCGCGCACTCGAATCGAAATATCCGGCGCTTGACAATCCGACCGGCGTACGCATTCTACTCGGCGACTACCATGCGTTGGTCAGCAGGCGTTACGCAGGCGATTATGATGCTTGCGTTATCCTCGCCGACTTAGGCACGGCGCGAGCTAAGGCGCAACTGACCGAACGGCAGGCAGACGCATTATATTACGTGTTCGAGCGCGACTTAACGCAAGTGCGAACAGCGGAACTAATGGGCGTAAGTAAGCAAACGGTGAATCGGTTGGTAAACGTGGCGCTGACGAAGATTGCTCGCGTGTATGAAGCGTGGAGTCGGCGCGGTGAGGGTTATGCGTTGAGCGAAACGGAGGCGATTTGATGTTTAATGCGGACTTCTATCCGACACCGGACGAGTTGATAAAGGATTTATTTGCGTTAAGCTGGACGAATATTCATCCGAGATTTAAAGATATCGACCGTTTTAATCTAAAAGGACGAATACTTGAGCCGTCAGCAGGAAAGGGAAACATCGTAAACTATATAAAGCAGAAAAGCCGTTCGTTAAAAATAGACGCAATCGAAATGGACCCGGAACTTTCAAGTTTTTTATTAGGCGCTGGTCATAACGTAGTCTGGTCGGACTTCCTTACGTTTGAAACATTCCGTGAATACGACTCGATTGTGATGAATCCTCCGTTCAGTGCCGACGATAAACATTTACTACACGCTATTAATCTCGCAAGCCGGCAAATTACGAAAGATTGCGAGATATATGCGATTATCAACGCAGAAACTATTAAAAACCAATTCAGCGTTACGAGGAAAGAGTTGGGGAGGTTACTTGAGCTACACAACGCGCGAATAAAGTTCGTCAGCAATGCGTTTAGCGACGCAGAAAGAAAAACTGACGTTGAGGTGGCGTTAATATACTTAAAAGTGCGGCGAGAAGATGCGAGTGCTGACTTATATAAGCGCACTGTTGATGCTGTATCAAACGCACAAAACCGCGACAGAGACGGGAATATAACTACAGCACTGAGTACGTTTGTTAAGCAACAGGAGGTACAAGAACGACTTGATGATATTTCACGACTAATCAACGAATATGAACAGGCTGTTCGATTAGTTCGCGAGGATTTCGAAACGACTAAGCGGAAAGCCGATTTTCTAAATTATATATCGAGTATTAATGGAGGAAAGATATTTACGCCAAGCGATACATCGTCAAAAGATTACGAAGAAGAGTTACAAAGGCTTCGGGCAACATATTGGAAGCTCATTCTCCAGACGGATGAATTCATGAAGAAGTTGACAACGGAGGCACAAGAAAAACTGAATCGGCAACTCGGATCGGCTGCGGAACTAGAAATAAACTCGACTAATATATACATGCTTCTTCACGCAATTATGGCGAACTCTTCCGATATGCTGATGAGTAGTGTCGTGAGTATTTTTGAAAAGATAACGTCGTATAGCCGCCGAGGCTTTTCGACTAATGTCCATTATTATAACGGTTGGAATACGAACGAGGCATATAAAATCGGCAAGAAAGTAATATATCCGTTTTTTACTAGCTTCGGAGATCGGGGCACGGGAGTTCGCGATAACAGCTTTAATAGCGTGGATTACCGTATTAAAGGATTCATATTCGACCTATTAAAGGCTTTCGAACCGTTTCGCGAAGTCAGTTACGATTTCGAAATGATCGGCAAGGGCGAGTTTAAGAACGACGTATTGCGCTTTAAGATTTTCATGAAAGGCACGGTTCACGTTTGGTTTAACGACCTCGTGTCGCTAAATAAGATTAATTACGTATGCGGACGGAAATTTAATTGGCTGCCTACGGATGAAGAATTGCGTAGTGACCCGAAAGCACGCGATTTTGTCGAGAAAGAATTCGGCGACATTGTAACGGACGTCAGTAGTCTACTGAGCGATAAAAATGAAACGGAAGGGGATCGATAATATGGCGAAACAATTACTAGGGGAACTCGAGTTAAATCGGATTTATCAGCGGGACTGTATCGAAGGGATGCGAATGATTCCCGATAAATCAATCGACATGATACTTTGTGATTTGCCTTATGGGACTACCTCCGCGAAATGGGACAGTGTAATCCCATTCGAGCCGTTATGGGCGGAATATCAACGAATCATAAAGGATAATGGAGCGATTGTATTGACTGCCGCTCAGCCCTTTACCAGCGCTCTTATAATGAGTAATACGAAGCAATTTCGATATCAATGGTATTGGAATAAAAACAAAGTGACGGGATTTGCAAACGCGAAAAAACAACCATTACGAAATGTTGAGGATGTCGTAGTATTCTATAAAAAACTTCCGACGTACAATCCACAAGGAATTATACGTGTCAATAAGATAAAACGCAACGGCGTGTCGGTCGGAGGTGAAACCCTGCGTTCTGATATTGAGGCGAGTGCCGGAAAAGGCTCTTTGAGAACGGCAGGAGCAGAATACACTCAAGAATTTACTAATTATCCTCGACAAACGTTATATGTTAAGTGCGAATCGAAAACGGTGCACCCGACGCAAAAACCATCGGAGTTGTTCGAATACCTCATCCGCACGTATACGAACGAAGGCGAAATCGTTCTTGACAACTGTATGGGATCCGGAACAACTGCGGTCGCCGCAACGCAGCTAAATCGTAACTTTATCGGATTTGAAACGGAGCCTCAATACGTAGAAATCGCAAACCAGCGCCTGGAATCAGTCGTGCGCGGTAGTAGTCTAACAGAAACGGAGGACACCGAATGAATAACGCACAGTTTAACGAAAGAGTAAACGAATTATGGGCGCAGACAAAGGCGGGCAATCTGCCTCGCCCTTCGCGCTTTGAAGCTATCGAAGCGTTGACGGAGCAATATTACGTTGCTAACGGCAAGATGCCGGATGCTGGCGCGCTTGATCGGCTGGCTACGCTTTGTCTATACGAAGAAGTGACGGATCCACATCCGGATAAGATGACGCGAGACGAGTATCCAATTATGAGCGATGAGCAGTACGCAAGAAGGACGGAAGGTAAACACGTAAAAAAGGGGGATTTCCCAAAAGGAGAAATAGCTTTAGGAGCGATTTCAAATTATGGAACGGACAATCGAGACCATAGACCACCTATACGCGCTAAAAGAACAGTAGCTGAATACTTACAGGTTGATTACGCTAACAAGTCCCGAAATAAAGAAAGGCAACGAAAATATCGTGAATTTACAAAAGTTCAGCCTGTTGTTAGGAGTGTTGTAAATGATTGAAGTATCACTCCCAGAGGAAATTATACAATTCAAGCGTTGGGAACTTGTTAATTATCGATATGAGATAGAGACAAAGGCTCGTAATAAAGGGATATATGTATTGCGAGGCAAAAATGATAAAGTCTTGTACGTCGGTAAGTCTATTCGATTATATAAACGACTTACGGATCACACGACTGGGAGAGGAGAATCACAGAGATTTTCTCATTTGATTGAGGATATAACCGTTTATTTTGTTGCGGAAGATTACGAGATTGATATATACGAATCTTTTGCGATTAATTTCTTTCAACCTAAATTCAATCGCGATAAAGTTTTCTACCGCAAAGTGGACGAGACTATTATAATCGAATATGACGAAGCTTGCGAACTTTTAGACGAAAAAGTTTCTGAGAGAAATTCGCTAAAAGAAGAGCGAAAACGGCTTACTCCTACGTTTGATGTGGACGATACGTTAGTTGATTCCGAGGAAAGAGACCATTATTTACTTGGAGAGTTCCTTCGGCTAACAACGTGTATCGACGAGTTAGATGTAGAAATTCAGAAACTTCGCGATAAATGTAAGAAATTATCTTTACTTTTAGATGTTTAGTTATCTTTACTAAGTGAACACCAAAAATTTACTATAACGCTCGCCATCACGGCGGGCAATTTTATTTTAAGGAGTTGCTGGCGAGCTTTATCCGTGCAAGCCGGACATATTCGAGCAGACTTACGAAAAGGTAGGCGATGGCGAATGAGTGAACGCCAAGTAAAAATAAACGGCGATTTGTGGTGTTCTGGGCATGTTCCTGTTAGCGGTGACGAAGTAAATGCGTCAGAATTAAAATTCTTTCCGTACGAAGGTGAAATACGAAGGGTCGATAACTTATCGGAGTTAATAGGCGATTATGACACGTCACAATTTCGTAGTTTTGCGAAGAAAGTCGAGGGAGGTGGCGAATGACCGTCTCCATTATCGATGAATTTACCGGCAAGATTATTCGGATAGAGGTCGTTAACACTTACGCTGAATATGACGTATTGGCGAAATCATTAGACGTTATGCAAGCAGCCGAAATGGCTTAATCATTAAGGGCGAGGCATAGTCAGTCCTTACTTATAAACGGAGGTTTTATAAATGAACGAATTCTACTATTGCTATTCGATGAAGTTGCACGCGTTTCTTAGCGAGCGCGGACAGCGTTATATTTGCGCAGGGCTGAACGAAAAAACAATGCGCAAGTTCTGGCAATATAAACGTACCGACGAACTACATCGACTATTGCGCGAGTGGGCAGAAAATAAGCCTGCTTAAGCGCGTTTAATTTAAATTCAATTCTTATAAACGGAGGAATATATGATATGAAAACAGGCAAATTTATGCACTATGCAAACGCGGCAAAACAGCGGAAAGAAAAGGCGTTAGACGTCGGAAAAAACGGCATGATACCGCACGATTTGTGGCGTCGTTTTATTCCTATCGCAATGGAATACGACAGGGGAAACGCTGATATGGCGCTCCTATATTCATACTTAATCGCGAAGGTGAACGGGCAACCGGACAATGACCGTTATATGAGCGCTTTTCCTAGCGTTGATCGCATTGCGGAGGACACGCGAATATCGAGGAATAGAATCGCGAAACTTTCTAACGCATTGGAAGCGTGCGGGCTGCTCGTAACTGCGTATGATTACGCCGCAAACAGGCGCGAAAAGTTATACTATCCGCAATATTATAGCGAGCTGACTGACGCTGAGGTTCGGGCTAACTTCGACAAATTGACGAGTTAAAAGCGTTAATCACCGTAGAGTGACTTAGGTAAATCACTCTAGAGGTACTTACCTAAATCACCGTAGAGTGACGGTAATAATAACAAACGTAATAATAACGAACTTAATAATAACAAACAAATACCTGCGCCACATATTCGCTAACGCTCATATCTGTCGCAAAGGTTTTATATAATAAATACTTATTCGCGAAAATGATATGCGTTATAGATATAAGAAAACAATAAGATAGCGCCCGACATTAGGCGTAAGACAACAATCGAAGGAGGTGACACTAATATGGCGAAACAAAGGCTAAATGAAAAGCAAATAGCTGCGATAGAGTTTTTAAGTTTACCCAAACGGGGTGGATTGACATACGCGGAGATAGCGAAAGAAGTAGGTATTGCGAAATCAACGTTGTTCGAGTGGAAAAAACAAGACGCGTTTAGTGACGCACTTAAAGCGGAAATAGTACGTAAAACCACTGATAGGCTTCCGGAAGTGTTTGACTCGATAGTCGATAATATCGTAGAAACCGGAAATGCTGCTGCATTTAGAACGTTGGTACAGATGCACGGATTACTAACAGACCGCATCGAGGTAGATACGAAAGGGAGTACAACAACAGATATGGACGCTATGAGAGCGGAAATAGACCGTATGAGAAAAGCGAGAGAGTCCGAATAGTATTATCGTTGTTCATATAATGGAAGGAAAGCGGATAAGGTCACGTTGATACACCGTACTATGTCGGTCTATAGAAGGCGCAAAGACCAGGCGACGGGCGCTGGCGCGTGACCCTCTTAACACTTTTGAGGCATTAACGCTATCTTATGCAGTATTTTATACATCGCGAAGGAACTGGCGAATGTTGCCAAACGCTATTATAGCGCGGTTTATACGAATGCATAAATGAATGCGAATGTTTATCGTTGAGATAACGGATACAAACGTTGATATAACGGCATTTGTTGCGACTTCCTAACGTAACAAACATCACTTCTGCTACATTCGATATTCGTACGATCGCATAATATATGCAAGAAATGTAGGCGCGAAATAGGGGGGCGTACCTCAAATCCAATCGGCGCTCCCTTGGTAGGGTTTAAACGCGGAAATTTAAAAATCACTTTGGCTTTATCGAGATAAAGCGTAGTTAGAACAAGGCTGTTAACGTAATGTTAACGGTCTTTTTGTATTTACGCAAGTATAACTAAGGAACGTCCCGGACTCCATCTAGCTAACGGAGGTCTACCGAATCTGCCACGGATGGGTCGTTCAATTTAACATTAGGCAGAAAACGAAAGGCAGGCGAACTTGTCGAAAGATAAGTGGAACCGAGGCGCTGGCAAATACCCTGATAAAAGATCAATTATTTCGGAAATATGGCGTAGATATCGCGAGGGGTTGCCTTTAAATTATAATGCAATTCATACTGAAGATGACGCACTTAGAAGAAGATGTACTTCCTTATTTGGAGGATATAGATACGCAGTGGAAGCTGCTGGGTTTACGTATTCTTCCGTAAGAATCGACACAGATATGGCATCATACTACGGGAATGTTTTCGAAAGTTTATTATGTGAGTTATTTACGGAATTGAAACTTCATTTCGAACAGTACGCACACAGTAAGTATAATCCGGACTTCGTCCTCAGTAATAACCGATGGGTTGACGCAAAATTATCGGAGTGGACGGTAACTAACCGTGATTGTGACACGGTGCAAAAATACGAACCTTACTGTAAAAGTTTAACTATCGTATATTTACGTGGAAGAGATAATGACCGTATGATTACTTGCAAGACACGTTTAATACATGTGAATAGATATATAAAGCAATTGCCGCGACATAAGCGCGGTTATTTTTATGCGAAGGTAAACGAAATAGAACGCAAACTAAACGAGGTAGAGGCGTCTTAAGCACACGCAAAAAAGCTACCGAAGTATTAAACCTCGATAGCTTCGTAAGCCTCGTCGATCTCATCCGAAGTGATTCCGATATACTTAAGCGTCATAGCGGGCGTTGAATGGCCGAAGATTTCCATGATACGCGTTATATCAATTCCGTTGTTGTAAAGTTGCCACCCGAAAGTCTTACGAGTTGAATGGCATCCGACATTGACGTTAAGACCTGCTCGCTCAGCAGCGGCATTTAATATGCGGTAAGCCTGAACGCGACTAATCGGCTTGTTATCGCCTTTGCGCGACTGAAATAAATAGTCGTCATCATCGCCGTCAAGCTTAGCGATCTCTTTTGCGACAGTATCGCTAATCTTAATGCGTCTAGGACGCTTAGAATGGCGCGTATTAGCCGTTTTCTTCTCGACGATACTTAGATGCGTCTTACCGCGCAAATCGCCTAATTTAAGCGTTAAAAGGTCGCTGATACGCAGTCCGAAGCTAACGCCAACGATAAATAGCAAACGATCACGCCCGTGAAGGGCTTTTTTCATGCGCTCAACTTCGCGCTTAGTTTTAAAAGCATCAACCGTATTACTCAACGTAATCACCTCGAATATTTGTTACATTCATTATAAACGCAAGTTATTGCGAAAGTCAAGACGAAAGGAGACGAAAATATGGCGTGGATAAACGACCGATGGGTTAGCCGTAAAGAGCGAACGGAGCTAATCGAAACATACAAATTATATCTCGCGGAAATTGACGCAGATTACCCGGACTTGGAATACATGGCCGAAGAGGTTGCGCTTGATTATCTCGAAAAAGCTGCGGAACTTGAGAGGCTGCAACGTATACAGCGCTGCGAAGGTAATCTGCTTGAGTTTTCGATTGAATACTTTTCCGACGCGCGCAATCCGGATAATGACGGAAATTGGGAAGGCTTCGATATTACTCGCGTTGAAGAGGCGCCGGAGTTTCATCAGGAAATTGCGGAAATTATGAATGATGTCTCTACTGATAAAACAAACGCAAAAATAGCGGTAGCCGCACCTCGGGGGCACGCGAAGTCTACTTACTTGTCAAAAGCCTTTCCGTTGTCTGAGCTGATTTACCGTAAGCGTAAATACGTATTAATGGTTTCAGAAACGCCAAAAGTTGCTCTTGCTAACTTGGATTGGATTAGGAATCAATTAAAATTTAATAAGAAATTACGAGAAGATTTCGGACCTTTACTATCTCCTAGGGATCAAGGTAATATTCGCGATAATAACGAGGGGTTTATTGCGCACGAGCCCCAAAAGGATTTAAAACGTCCTATTGCTTTATTAGAATCAGCCTCAACCGGTGGGGCAATTCGTGGGCGTAACTGGAATGGGTACCGACCGGATTTAATAATTCTTGATGACTTAGAGGACGCGCGTCAAGGTGGTAACGCTAATACGCAAGAACAACGAACAGCATTACGGGATTGGTTTTCTCAGTCTGTCATACCGTTAGGTGACCCGAAAGGAAAGAGGACGGCTTTCGTATACATGGGTACCACTGTCCATGCAGAAGCTCTTCTTATGAATGTTCTCTATAATAGGTCGGACTTCAAAACGAGGTTATATAGAGCCATTATTACGCAACCTGAACGAATGGACCTATGGGAACAGTGCAGAATGATATACGTTGATCGTGAGAATCCAGACAGAGCGGAACACGCGCTAGACTATTACCAGAAGCACGAGGAAGAACTTTTGAAAGGTTCTACAGTTTTATGGCCGGAAGGTCAGCCATTATGGAAGCTAATGACCTGGAAATGGGATAACGGAAGCAAAGCATTCAATACTGAGTACATGAATAACCCGATAGATGAAGAATCAATGATTTTTAATCCTACAACCTTTACGTATTGGAGCGATAACACTAAAGATTACGACTTTCTAAGCGGAGACTATATTGTTTCATTAGGATTAGATTTTGCGTTCGGGCGAGATAAAGGCGACTATTCAGCAGCGCATACTATCGCAAGGCATAAAGAATCCGGAGCAATTTATGTTATTGATTCGTTTATTCAACGTTTACTAATCGATGATTTCTTTGAAGTGGTAGTCGATAAAGTTAAGAAGTGGCAACCCGATGTTATTGCCGCAGATGCAAACGCAGCCCAAGAATTCTTAGCTACGCAACTAACTCGAAGGTTAGATGCAGAGGGGTACCCGGCAACTACGCGACTAAAACAAATTAAAAACAGGACGCGAAAAGAGTTGCGTATTGAGGCGATGAAGCCTGATATAGAAAACGGAACAATTCAATTTAATCGCAAGCACGCATTATTGTTAGAACAATTCGAACGATACGGGCAAGGGGCTAACGACGATGGTCCAGATAGTTTGCAAATGGCTATCGCGGTTGCGCTTAAGTCAACGAAAAGAAAAGCCGGAAATGCCGGCTCATATCGATACTAATACGAAAGGAGGCGGACGCCATCGTAATGATTGACCGAAATTTAATGAACCCGTTCGTTTTTCAGTCGCCAGCCGAGCTAATGATTGGAAGCGCAGAGTTCCAGCGGATTGCAGACGAAATCAAGTTGTATAGACGTTATGAAGGCTCGCTTAACGTATGGAGCGACTATGTCAAACCGTCAGACTTAGACTACACGCCTACGAATCTATCGATGAACTATCCACGCAAGCTAGTCGATACCATCGCGGCATGGCAATTCGAGAAGGAGCCGAAAGTTACTGTTCCGCCAGATGTGCTTGACGACCCTTCGCTTATGATGTCGCCATCTTACTCGCCTAGCGCGGAGCAGAAAGCGGAGAACAGTCGCGCCAAAGCAAAAGAGCGTTTGTTGCAGTGGGTATGGGACGATAACAGAATGCACGAAAAGCTATTAGCGGCGGCTAAAGATCGCGCAATCTCTAAGACAGGCGTATACGCGCGCTTGCATTACGATAAGAGGCGCGGAGAGATACGTATACTTTGGCATCCAAGTTACGAAGTCATTCCAGTTTATAACGAATGGGATACCGACCAGCTAGACGAAGTACATTTTACCGCATTTTTAGACGAGGACTCTACGAAGCTATGGAAATTATCATATTACCTCGTATGGAAAGGCGGAGAGGACGACGGCTACTACGACTGCGAAATAGAAGAGACGGTCAGTGATGAGAACGCAATTGTTACGGAGCAACGTGTTGAGCGGACTTCAATGGGATTGGATTTTATTCCGGTCGTTCACATTCCAACGGAGAAGTTATCCGGAGATTTGCATGGCTTTAGCGAATTAGAAAAGATGATCGAAGTAGCCGACGAGATTGACCGCAAGCTTAGCGATTATTCCGATGCTCTACGATTCGAAATGTTCGCGATTACCTTGTTGACTGACGTTGAAGAGGACCCAAAGAACCCATTAAAAGTAAGTCCAAGCGCAAAGTGGAACTTAGGAGACAGCGATAAAGATTCGGGAACGCCGGAAGCTAAGAAGCTCGAAAGCGGATTTAAATTTAAAGAAGCTATCGAAGGTTACCTCGATCGTATGTACGAAGCACTGCACGAAATCAGCGAAGTGCCAATCGTCAATACTGCCGACATGAAAACCGGAGGAATTAATGATATGGCTCTTAAGCTACTATTCTCGTCAATTATATCGAAAACGCAACGGTCATGGATTATATGGCAATCGCGTCTACAGACGTTGAACGAGTATATCCTACGATACATGAAAGCACGTCAGGACCATCCGAGATTTAAATACGATACGGAATGGTTGGCGCAAGTTGACGAGTATTATTACAGCAAGATTGTTTTCGGCTTACCTTTACCGCAGGATCAGGCGGCGCTAGTAACGCAGCTCGGCGAAGAAGTAGCGACACAAATCGAATCAATCAAAGGCGCGATTACTCGAAGCGGAAAAGAGAATGCAGAAGCAAAGCTTATGGAAATTATCGCAGAGCGCAACCTAATGCGACAAACGCAAGACCCTTACGCAGAATCAAGCGAATAATAGCCAACTGCCCGAACGTTAAGGCGTAAAACTAAACGGTCGTTATTATTCGTAATCTATGAGCGACGGCTCTAAAACGGTTATGGAGGTACGATATGAAAGAATTATTTTTACCGTTAAACTTACAACTATTTTCTGAAGATACGCCCGAACCAAACGGACAAACAACGGCTGATGAGCCGGCAAACAATACTGAAACATCGTCCGAGAAAACTTTTACGCAAGCTGATATCGACAAGATCATAGCGGATAGGCTAGAACGCGAAAAGAAGAAACAAGCGGAGACGGCCGAGAAGTTGAAGAAACTTGAAGAGTATGAGAAGGCGGAAGAAGAACGTAGGAAAGCGGAAATGTCCGAAGCTGAACGCTTAAAAGCCGACAAGGAAGAAGCGGCTAAGAAAGCTGAAGAGGCGGAGGAAAAGGCTAAGCAGGCGCAAGAGAAGGCAAATCAACGTATCGTGAACACGGAAATAAAATCGATTGCGCGCTCACTTAACGCGAATGACTTAAACGATGTTTTAGCGTTATTAGATAAGTCTGCAATTGAAGTGGACGAAGAGGGGAACGTAAGTGGCGT
Source organism: Cytobacillus sp. FSL R7-0696 (assembly GCF_038006865.1). Lineage (NCBI taxonomy): Bacteria > Bacillati > Bacillota > Bacilli > Caryophanales > Bacillaceae > Cytobacillus > Cytobacillus sp. FSL R7-0696. The sequence goes on from NZ_JBBOWA010000002.1 coordinate 35,038, forward strand.
TGATTTAGCAGTACAAGCGCTGAAAGAAGCAAAGCCGTGGATGTTTAAGCAAGTTATTGGAGCAGACGCAGCGGGTGGATCGAATCCTGCGAAGAATCCTAGTATAAACGAGATTACTGCGAAAGAGAAAGAGTTAGAAGAAGCGCGGGAAAAGGCGTTAAAGGATAGTCGCTTTATGGGTACAGTGACGAAAATTTATAACGAGTTAATTGCTCTAAAACAACGAAAGTAACTCAGTCGCCAATAGGCGGCTTTTTTAATTAAAAAAACAATTCAAAGGGGATATGAAAAATGAATGTAGCAACTACTTATGATTTCCAACAACAAGTTCGACAAATGCAAGCGAATGTAGATTTAATCTTAACTAAAGCGCCAGTTCTTTTCGGTTTAATCGGCACAGGTGAAGGACTAACGCAAACTAAATTTGAATGGCAAAACGATTATTTAAATAGTGATACTGGAGAAGCAAACGTAGCAGCGGCTGTTGACGCAACTGCAATCGAATTAAAAGAAGGCGATGGTCGTAAATTCACAGTCAACGCACTTGTTCAAAACGGCTTAGAAGTACTAAAAGTAACTGCGGTTAACGGTGACTCAATCACTGTTCAACGTGGATATGACGCGACTGAGCCTGAAGCAATCGAAGCTAATGCGGAATTAAAGGTGATTTCTCGCCCGCGTCCAGAAGGCGAAGGAGTATTCGCGCACAATGAAATTAATGACCGTATCGCATCTTTCAACTATTCTCAAATCTTCTCACGTTACGCTAAGATTTCTCGTACTCAACAACAAGTTAACACATACGGTGTATCGAACGAACTAGATTACCAAGTTAACTTACGATTACAAGAAATGATTCGCGAAGTTAATAACACTTTGATTTACGGCCGTAAGTATGCGGGGGCTGGCGAATCTAACCCACGTACAACTGGCGGTTTATTTGCGTTCGCACAAGAGCAAGGTTCTGCGAAGTTTGATATGGGAGGCGAAGAAATTAATGCGAAGAAATTAAACGACGCTATTGAGGAGACTTTCAAGCGTGGTGGACGCGTTGATACTATCGTATGTGCGCCAAACGTTGCTCGTCAAATTACGAAGCTAGCTAGCGACACAATCCGTACAACTCGCGGAGAAGGTACTGTCGGACATCAAATCATGTCATTCATGAGCGACTTACCGGGCGGTACAGTTTCAAGCGTTGTAGTTGACCAGAATATGCCGAAAGACCGTGCGCTATTACTTGACGTTAATAACATCAAAGTTCGTTACCTACAAAACTTCTACGATCAAGATGCGACTGAAAACGGCGCTGACTACTTTGCTCGTGTTATTCGCGGTGAGCTTGGATTCGAAATCAAGAACGCTAAAGAATCCGTTGCAGTACTATCTAACATTTCTAAAACAATCGTATAATTAACGGCGTCCATTCGGGCGCCCTTTTTTAAGGAGGAACCCACAATATGCCGATTAATGAAACGGAAAAAGAACGACTAAATTTATCTATGCCTGTCGCAAATGACGTTAAGTTAGGCGATATCATCCAAGGCCTGCAAGAAAATACCGGCGGAAATACGTCTATAGCTTGGGGCGAAGTTACTGGCAAGCCGGCTTCATTTCCACCAAGCACGCACACACATAACGGAACCCAAGTAACTGTATCAGCGATCAGCGGTGTTACTGGTTCGAACGTGCAAACAGTTCTTGAATCGCTAGCAGCTAAAATCGCAGCCTTAGAAGGAGGCGGTGCTTAATGAAAATCGCGAAGTTTAAAGCTATTCCAAACTATGAATACAATCGAGGTGGAGTTTACGCTTTGTTTAACGGTGAAGGCGTACTTGTTACGAACGATGAAAAGGTAATTGCAGCGCTAGAAAAATCAAAGCCTTTTGTACAGTCGTTAGATAAGAAAACTGAAGCGGCAGAAGAAAAAGAAGCGCCAGCAAAACCTAAATCTAAGTCGAAAACCAAAGCAAAATAACGGAGGTGATGCCAATGGCGGTGTCAGAACGATTAGCTACGCGTTTAAATAATGTTCCGGGCGTCACTTCGGCTGATATTGTCGTTTGGGTTGCCGAAGCAGTTGCTGAATCAGATATAACGGAAGAAGAAAACGAAAACGCACTTTTATATCTTGCGCTCTCTATAGGGTACGAAGTAATTGCGTCAAATGCCGCGCACTACTTTAAGTATACAGACGGCGAGGAATCGGTTGATAAATCGAATGTCTACGATAACTATATGCAACTAGCGAAAGAGTCTCGAAAACAATATCGAAAATATAAGCGAGGAAATGGAGCTAGCCAATCGCATGTGGGAAGGGCAGACTGCCGATGAACAACCAAGACAAACTCGACGCACAACTAGAAAAGCTCGCCATGCAATACGGCAAACTTAACGATAAGCAAGTCGCATACGCCATTAAAGAAATCGGACGCATTCGGGGCGACTTAGCGGACTTGCTTGCGGAGTTTGCTGATAAAGACGGGATTATTAAGAAACAGCGGTTATCACGTTTGCTGCGGGAACTTAACGGTATTGAGAAGTTATTACGCGAATATGGAACGACTTCAATTGAGGAAATAATTCGCGAAACAGCCGAAAAAGGAACGGCAGGATTTAGCGGTGCGATTGTTGGTGTAGTTGGAACAGGCGCAATTGCCAAGGCGGAGCTTGAGCGTATTAACACGAACGTATTTAACTACGTTATTAAGCGCTATGGAGACGACGGTTTGGTTTTATCAGACCGCGTTTGGCGACTTAGCGGAGATATGCGCGATGAACTGTCGAAGGTACTGCGCGCGGACATTATTCGGGGTGAATCCGTTAGCGCTATGATCGCTCACATTCGCGAAGTACACGAAAACGAAACTTGGAAGATTAAGCGCTTAGTTGTAACGGAAGGCAATACGGCTTATCGAGTTGCATCGGCACAGAGCGCAAAGAATAGCGATGTAGTCGAATGGGTTAAGATTACGGACAACGGACACAGGCACCGACATCACAGTTCGCATCGATGTTATCAATTAGCGCGACAAGACCGTTATGGGCAAGGTGCCGGTATATTTAAGCCGACTGATAGCGAAATATACATGCCGCATCCGGGCTGTTCGAGCTACTTAACGTATGTGCTTGACGAGCGTTATTTGTAGAAAGGAGTTGAACGCGTTGCTCACTCCGGAAGATGTAGAATTTATGAAGAAAACGCGAAAAGAAATCGTAAGTCATCGAGAGCATCCGGTGACTCTTTTTTATGCGCTAGAGAGCGAGACTGATCCGGTTACGGGCGAGCCGATTGGCAGAGGGCAGGGCGAGATTTATACAAACGCAGTCGTAACGGAAATCGCATCGCAAGTAAAAATAGATCGTTATTTGTCTGACGGAATTGAAGTCGAAAAAGGCGATATATGGTTCAGTGTTTTTATTGATGACGTAATTGACATTTATGACTCGCTGATTAAAGTACGATACACCGACAAGCTTTACGAAATTATCTCGAAAGACAAAAAGGGAATTGGTGAAAGAAATCGAGCCGAGTGCGTCGGGAGGTTGATTACATGAGACGAGTTTTTCGCGTCAGAGTTGATACGAACGTAAACTTCAATACTAACGGATTGGCGAATAGCCTCGACCGAATAACTGAGACATATGCGCGTAAAATGGCGAATGATACAGCTCATGGAGCGCCAGTTGATACTGGTAAATTAAAGAACTCATTTCCTTCTAGCGTAAAAAAGGAAGGAACGGCGAAGTGGTCTTATGGCTCGGATTTACCTTATGCAGTGCGACAAGAATATGAACATCATGCGAGAAAAGGATTTATACGTAAAGCTATTTGGGATAATGAGACGGCTTATCGCGATCGAATACAGCAAGAGGTAGAGCGAGGTGTATAACGATGCAATTTGATTTAACACATTCGCTACGAACATATCTAGAAGTATCTACGGGAATTAAGTCGGTTTGGGTATTTGATGGCGTAAAACTTCCCGTTGAGCGCCCTTTAATTACTGTCGAGCAAATGCAGAACAATAACGAATTAATATCTAAGCAAGGTTCATTCGGCACTACATTTCGTTGGCAAGTTGGGCTAACCGCGACATCTATACGCGAAAGGTTGATTCTACAAGATACTATTCGCGAAAGATTGATGAAAAACATTGAACTAATTAGCGCAACGTCGAGCGATAAGCTCGGCTTTTTTAATGTGTTTATAACGGCCGAGACGCCAATCTCGCCGGATGATATAAGCGACAAATCGAGCTATCACCGGATTTATTTCGACGTAATAGTCGAGCAAACATTCACAAAATAGGGGGACGAAATATATGGCGGGTTTAGAGTACAAAGGTAAAGAGATTGTTTATGCTATCGAAATCGTAGATGAAGTGGGAGAAAACTTAATTAGACCATTTAACCAAACAGGCGGCTCTACAAATATCTCTTCAGATTCAGTTGAGCTGTCAACGAAAGATAAAACCGGTAGCGATTACGGAGACGTTACGCAAGAGGTGTCATTAGAAGGCATTATTACGGAAGGTGATCCGTTTGTAGACTTCATCAAAACAGCTATCCGTGCGAAAGAGTTCGTTAAAATTTACGAAATTAACACGCGTACTATGGAAGCAGAACATGGCATGTATCAAATTTCGTCTTTCGAGCGTTCTTTCGGAAACGGAGACTTTGCTACTTACACATTAAGCGGAGCATTGAACGGCAATGTAACACCAGTAACGCTTACTGAACTTCCTGGAGGTGCTGAATAATGGCGAGATTCGAAATTGAAGGTAATGAATATGAATTAAAGCTAACGTACGCTAGTGCCGCACACTTAGATTCGTTGTATGAAGGCGGGTCGCTTGCTTTAGTGGGTAAGGCGTTAACAGGCAGCTTAGATACGTTTAGTCATATTGTTCATGCGGCGTTATTCCATACCGAGCAGAACTTTTCTAAAGCGAAAGTAGATAAAGCGTTGGAACAAGCGTTTGAAGCAGAAAAGCTAGATTTGGATTCCGTTTTAAAAATCTCTAACGAAATTGTGGCTAAAAGTTTTTTCTACAAGAAGACAGTGGAGAGGCTGTTGTCGAAAGACCCGAAAGCGAAAAAAGCGTTCGAGGAATTACTGAAGTAGAGCAAGCTGTTTCCGATGGGTGGCGCTATCTTCGGCTTAAACCTAGCGAAGTCTATGCGCTAACTCATCGGGAATTTACGATACTTATGAAAGCTCAACGAGAGTATCAATACGACGAATATGAGCGACAAGCAAGCTTTGCTTTAATGCGAGAAAACGCGCATCGAACTAAGCGACCTAAACTATCGGACATCTATAAAAGACCTCCTGAGAACCATGACGAAGCAGGCTTTACGCGGAAAGTGGAAGAGGCGCAGCACACTGCCGATTGGCTATCGCAATTTCAATTCGTTGAAAGAGAGGAGGCAAAATAAATGGAACATAGCGTTGTAGTACAGGTTGGCGCAGATACTACTGAGTTAACGAGTTCTTTAGCGAGCGCTACACGTTCGGTGCACCGGTTTTCAGATGATACCGTCAGAGCGTTCGGTGCGTTAGGTAGTATCGGAACGGCTTTAACTGCATCTATGGCGGTTGTTACCGCAGGCTTTGGGGTTGCAATAAAACAAACCGTCGATTTCGATACAGCGATACGTAAAGCGGGCGCAATCGCCGGCGCAACAAAAGAACAGCTTGACGATATGAAAAACGCTGCTATGGACTTAGGCGCTAAGACTAGTAAATCAGCGTCAGAAGTAGCTAACGCGATGACCGAGCTAGCCGCGAAAGGATTTGACGCAAATCAAGTAATCGCCGCAATGCCGGGAATCATTTCCGCAGCAGAGGCATCGGGCGAAGATTTAGCGATGACTTCGGATACTGTAGCGTCTGCGTTAAATATATGGGGGATGGAGGCGCACGAAGCTTCGAAAGTTGCAGATGTTCTTGCGATGTCTGCGAATATGACGGCGGCAGGAATTGGCGATATGCAATTAGCGTTCAAATATGCCGGTGCACCTGCTGCTGCGTTAGGTATTGAAATGGAAGAGTTAGCCGGGGCAGTCGGTATCATGACAAATGCCGGATTACAGGGGGAGAACGCTGGAACGGCTTTGCGAGCGTCATTATTAGCGTTGAACAATCCGGCAAAAGCACAAGAAAAGATTATGAAGGAACTCGGATTTTCTATTAAGGATAGTTCGGGCGAAGCTAAAAGCTTAACGGATATCGTCGGAGACTTGAAAAAAGCAACCGAAGGCATGACGGCAGCAGATCGAACGGCTACTGTCGCAAAGCTAGTCGGAACTGAGGCAACTTCGGGATTCTTAGCGTTAATGGAAGCAGGTCCAGACGCAATCTCGAAAATGACGAAAGCGTTAGAAAATAGCGCAGGAGCGTCGGCAAAAACAGCGGAAGAAATGAAGGCAGGCATTGGCGGTGCGTTAGAGGAACTTTCCGGCGCATTCGAGACACTCGCTATCAATGTCGGGTATATACTTGCACCAGCGGTCATAGCAATCGCGAAAGGGATACAAGCACTCGTAAACTGGTTTAACGGACTTAGTGATGCGACGCAAAAGTATTTCGTTTATGGCGCAGCGTTAGTAACAATACTTGGGTTGATTGTCGGTCCATTACTACTATTGCTCGCTTTATTGCCTGCTATAGTTAGCGGGTTTGCAGCGATTGCAGGAGCAGTCGGCTTGACAAGTACAGCATTCGCACTACTTCTCGCTAAAATAGGACTTATCGTTGGCGGAGTCCTCGCTATAGTTACGGCGCTAGTCTACGCATATAACGAAGTAGAGTGGTTCAATAAAGCTGTTAACGCGGTATGGGACGGACTAGTTAACGCGACAAAAGCGGTCGGCAAAGCAATATCTGCGGCATTTGGCGCATCGCTATCGTGGATTGTCGCGAAGTTTGGCGAGCTGAAAGTTTTAACGGATGAAACACTTCCGAAAATTGCAGATTTCTTTAAGCAGTTAGGCGGTTCAATCAAAGATTTATCGTCGGCAGGCTTCGACTTAATAGTCGGGAAGCTTATCGAATTAAAGAATACGTTAAAGGATGCGTTCGGAGGCGATCCAAAAGCGCTAACTTCGGTTTTCTCCATGATAGCGCCGACTATTATTGGACTATTAGTCGGAGGCATTCCGGGAATTCTCATCGCTTCTTCGCGTTTCTTGCCTGCCATTGCTGACGGACTACAAATGAACATGCCGGCAATAACGGCGTCAATAGATAAAGTAGTAAACGGCATCGTTTCGTTTCTGGAGAACTCCTTCCCGACGTTTGTGCAAACGGGACTTGATTTCATAACGAACTTAATCCAAGGAATCTTAAGCGCAATACCGGCGGTTGTCGGCGTTTTAACTACGGTCTTATCGACGGTTATTGAAACAATTGCGACACTACTTCCAATAATTCTTAACGCGGGAATCACGATTTTAACAACGTTGCTTGCCGGAATAGTTCAGGCATTGCCTATGATATTTGACGCAATCATTATGCTAATAACTACGTTGGTAACGATTATCACAGAAAATCTTCCGGTCGTACTAGATTCGGGGATTAATATACTAATGGCGTTAATTGACGGCTTAGTTCAGGCGCTTCCATTGCTACTAGCGGCGGCACTCGGGTTAATCTTAAGCATCGTTACGGCATTAGTCGAAAATTTACCGAAAATATTAGCTGCCGGTATACAGATTTTACTCGCGCTAATTGACGGCATACTCACGATATTGCCGGTATTAATTGAAACTGCGTTAAAGCTGATTCTTCAAATCGTAATGACGCTCATCGAAAACCTACCGAAGATAATCGCTGCTGGCGTTAAAATACTTGTCGCACTCATCGAGGGAATTATTCAGATTATACCGCAATTGATCGCTACGGCAATAAAATTAATCGTTCAAATCGTCACTACTTTGGCGCAAAACTTGCCGAAAATATTAGCTGCTGGCGCGAAGATTCTTTACGAATTAGTGAAGGGTATTCTTAGCGTCGTATGGGAACTAGTAAAAGCCGGCGGAAAACTCATAGCTGAGTTAGTAAAAGGAATCGTAGACGGTTTCGGAAAAGTTTACGACAAAGGAGCCGAAATAGTTGGCGAAGCGATAGACGGAATAACGTCAACTATAAGCGACATGGTTTCAATTGGCGAGGATATGGTATCCGGAATTGTAAAGGGAATCGGTAACGGCTTTGGCTGGGTTAAGTCGAAGATTTCGGAGCTTGGCGGTAACATCACGAGTTGGGCAGCGAGCGTACTCAAAATCAAATCTCCGTCAAGGGTTATGCGGGATGAGATCGGTCGATGGATTCCGGCGGGCTTAGCTGAAGGTATTACGCGATATTCTGGCGTGGTTGTAGACGCAGCTAAAAGTTTAGCGGAAGAAGCGGTGCCGGAAGTTCCTGCTGTAAGTTTCGGATATAACACACCGAGCATGGCAGGCGCAGGAATGATGGCAAGCTTTAATAACGAACCTGCAATAACAACGCAACAATTCAACTTAGAGCGCATGTTTGACGGAGCTAATATCACGCTTGCCAACGGATATGATACTGAGCAATTTATGCGCGATTCTTGGCGAGTTGCACAAGACGAAAAGAGACGAAGGGGGCAAAGGTAGTGGAATCAAGCGTATGGATAGACGATAACGAACTGCAAGCGCTAGGCTTAACGGTCATGCTCGATTCAAGCGAGCCGATGTTGCCTTCGTTTCGCACAAATACGATGACAGTGCCGGGCAGACATGGCGCATATGATTTCGGCGCCTATATGGACGTAAGGCAGTTCGATTTAAACTGCGCTTTTAAGCGACAGTCATATACGGACTTAAAGGCGCAGATACGTCAATTCGTAAGGTTGTTTGTCGATGACTACGGGCGACCTAAGACGGTCAAGTTGCGCTTTGGCGATGAGCCGGATAAATATTATAACGTGAAAGTGGGCGGAGGCGTGCCGGTTGAAAGACTGGCTAACCTCGGCTTTTTTACTTTGCCGTTAATCGCGCATGATCCAATGGCGAAGTTTATCGTGCCGAGCAACGATATCGTAATGGGAAGCGATGTGCCGATACTCAGCGACGTTATGTGGGAGACGGGGTTTAGTGGACGCCGTATAACGATGCCGTCGACTTTCATTATAACTAATGAAGGAAATACATCAGTAAACTTTTCATTCGTTTTAGAGGGGCGCGGAGATAACGTTTCTATTACGATTGGAAACCAAGTCATGAGTCTAGGTAGCCTTAGCGGAGAGACTATTCAATTAAATGGCGATTCACTTATTTTGACCGAGAATGGCGTAAGTAATTTATCGAGGATGTCTGGGCAATTTCTAAAGCTACTACCCGGAAGAAATATCGTGAGAATAAGCGGTATAGGGTTAAATATTATGATGAGTGAAAACATTACGTATCGGTACGTATAACGCAAGGAGGAAAGTTAATGACAAACGCACCAAAAATTCTAAGTACAGATACCCTCCGTCAATCCTACCCGAAGTTAAATCAATCAATTGAAAATAGTAACAACGCTATTTCGTTTTCTAAACAGGCGTATACAAACTCAAATGATGCGAGGACACTAGTAGAGAATGTGAAAACTCAGTTAGAACAATTAGTGATTGAGGGAGATTCAAGTGTAGAAGCCGCGGCTGCTAGAGTTGACGAGTTTGGCACATCATATACTACGTTACAAGACAGGCTAAATGCCTTCGATAGTTATATGCGCCAAAACGAAATCAACGTTAAACAGCCACCTTTTAATTTGAAGGGTGACGGCACAGACGAAACTAGCGCCATTCAAGCAATATTTGACCTCGCGCAAACATCGGAAAACGTACGGATTTATTTTCCGGAGGGTACTTACGGAATATCTCAATATATAAGAATATACAAGAACACGACAGTACGTCTACACGGGCAGGCTACGCTATTGCGAATTGGTCTGACCCAACGATTGTTTGTCAACGGACCAGTTGGCGATCAATCATACGCGTCAGCATACGACGGGGACGGAAATATACACTTCTACGGTGGGGGAACAGTAGACCTAAACGCGGAAGGAGCGCCCTTAGCAACTACCGCAGGAATTAGCGCGTTTGATTTAGGACATGGCGAAAATATAACGTTTCAAGACGTGACAATAACAAATGGACAAAACGGACATTACTTTCAAGTAGCGGGTTGTAGAAACGTTGTCTTTGATAAATGTAGATTCCTAAATCAACGGCATACGAATACATCGTCTACAAATTTCGAATGTTTGCAGATTGAGAGTATAAACCAGAAAGATGCGAATGGTAATACGTCCTTTCCTACGTTTGGCTCTTTCGACGATACGCCTTCGATGAATGTGCGCGTTTCTGGTTGCGTGTTTGACAGAGTTATTAGGGCGGTGGGTACTCACGGCATAAATCAGAACGGTCAGCATTCGAAAGATATTTCGATTGAGAATTGCGTTTTCACTAACTCGTCTGACCATCCGATATACTTAGCGGGATATGATGGAGTATCACTGACCAATAACGTAGTTAGAGATTGCGAAGGGGCGGCGATTAGGGTCAATCAAGTTCGCGCTATAACGGAGTCAGGTACGCGTATATACAATCAAGCTACGTTCGGAGTTTACTTGGAAGGCATGACAGATTCGGTATTTAATGACTTGTTTATTCAAGACAGCGGAAAGAGCAGAGACTCCGGCATAACAGCAGAGTATCCAGCGATTCGTCTAGTGAGTTCGCATAATAACACGTTTTACAATCCGACTGTACGCACTGCTAAAGCTAACCATAGTTACGGATATTACGAGTCTGGTTCGATTAATAATCGCCTAATAAAACCGCGTATCGACCCCGGCTATGCTACTTACCTTAGCGGGAGGGTCTATTCGGAGGATTTTAACACGATAGTTTATGAGCGTGAAAGTGAAGTTCTATTTGACGGAAACCTGTCTTCGGATGGACAGTCGACAACTTTGTCGTACCACCTTCGCTCCTATAAAGCGATTGTTGTTTTCGCTAACACTACCGATAGTGACACAGCATGGATGACGCAGCTTTATATTCCAAAAGAAGCGCTAACCATAGGAAGTAACACGCAAAGGTACCGTATTTACCATGACTCTGGTTACTTAGGATTCAGCTTTCCAAATACGACAGGAATTCGTCGTGATGCTGGTACGGGCTATATTCGCAAAGTAATCGGAATTTCTTAAAGGAGGCGTTCGCCACGATTAAAATACTGAATCGTTCGCGCCAGCCTATCGCAATACTCGAAAATGCATATAGCGTATCGTACAAGAAGCGTCTCAACGAAATTTGGGGCGCTTCTTTTATTTTACCATTAGATGATCCGAAGAACGCCGAATGCCAGCCGTTAAACTATGTCGAGATAATCGACGATCTAACCGGTGAGTATATCGGTCTTTTTCGCATTGTGCCGTCGCAGACCACGAAGTCAGAAACGAATTACTCCATCAAGTACGAATGCGACCACGTTATCGCGACACTCTTGGACGACGTGCTATTCGAGTATCATCAGACGATAAATTGGACGACGAAACAAAATATCGAATATATACTTGCGCGACAAACGACGAAGCATTGGCGCCTAGGACGTTGCGACTTTACGCGATATTTTCATTATAAATGGGAGGACGAGAACGGATTGCTCGGTCCTCTTTTTTCTATTGCGCAACCTTTCGACGAACAATACGAATGGACGTGGGATACAACGTCTTATCCCTGGACGCTCAATCTCGTGCGACCATCTAACGCGACAACATGCGAAGTGCGTTTCGGCAAGAATCAGCGCGAGATACAGCGCGACATTGATCCGACGGGCATTATTAATCGTATCTATCCGAAAGGCTACGGCGAGGGCGTCAATCAGCTTACTATTCGCGAAGCTAACAACGGACGTCCTTACTTGGAGAACGCGGCATCTATCGCGAAATATGGACTGATTCCTTACGTTTGGGTTGACCGTCGATTCGAGGATATTAACTCGTTAAAAGCATCAGGGCAGGCGTTACTAGATGAGCGGAGCGTGCCGAAAGTTAGCTATCGTATTAGCGCCGTAGACTTGTCGAGCTTGACGGGCATGGACGTCGATAAGCTGCGCGTTGGCCGTATAGTACGCATAATCGACCCGGACCTCGGCACGTTTGAAGCGCGAATAGTAGGCGAAAGCAAGCCGGACATGGTCGGAAGCCCTGGCGACATTCAGTTAGAAATCGCAAACAAGACGGAGAATCTCGGCACGACGCAAGCGGACTTAGAGCGCCGTCAAGAAATTAACGAAGTTTACGCGCAGGGAGCAACGAACTTATTAACGTATCAATACAACGATAATGCTGACTCAAGCAATCCTGCTGAGTTTCGCTTTGAGCTACCGGAAGAAATGGTCCGGATAAATAAGTTATTGCTGACGTTTGAGACTTCGAATTTCCGAACGTATGGAAAGGCTACAGAAGGCGGAGGAGCAACGTCAACAACGACGAAAGGCGGAGGCGGAACAACGGCAACGAGTTCGAGCGGAGGCGGTACGACTGCGACTAGTTCAAGCGGTGGTGGCGTCAGTACATCAACGGCAAGTGGCGGAGGCAGTTCTCAGACTTCGAGTGGGGGCGGCGACCATGTGCATAAGATGTTTAACTATGCGGGTGATTCATCAGGCGTATCGAATCCAAAACGCGACTTTATGCCACAAGGCGGAACTAATTTTCGCGTAACCATGGAAGCGGCAAGCCCGTCTCATTTATATACTGCGGAGAGTAGTGGAAACCACAGCCATAGCGTTTCGATTCCATCACATACGCACAATTTCAGTGTACCTAACCACAGCCATAGTGTATCTATACCGAACCATACTCACTCAGTAACGATACCGGACCACACACATGACTTTACTTTACCTAATCACACGCATGAGATTCAACACGGAATATATAAATTGAGTTCCACGCCGTCACGGGTAACGATTAAGGTTGACGGAAACACGGTACCGCATACATCAACTTTCGGAACTAATATCGATTTGGTTCCGTACCTTCAAACGGACGATAGCGGAAAAGTAACGAGAGGTTGGCATACGGTAGAAATATCACCAAACGGACTTGGACGAATTAACGCGCAAGTAACGACGCAATTTTTTATGCAATCACGCGGAGGGGGAAGCTTTTAATGAAACTTAAAATAGCAACACATAGCGGACTTGAATATGAAACTTTGGCAGAAACGTTTGATCCACAAGCACTTGACGAGAAACTAAATGACACGGATGTTAATACGGTATTAATAGGGGACATCATCATCTCTCGCATTGATATTAAGTTGGTTATGCCAATAAAAGAAGAAGAAGTGGAATTAGATGTAACGGAATAAACGCAAAATTTTTCAAAATATTTTTCGTTTTATAGTTGCGTTTTTATTTACGTCGTAATATAATGATGGTAACAAATACCAAGGAGGAATTATTCGTTATGAAAAAGTTAATTGTTGTCGGCTTAGTTTTCGTGTTGGGGTTGTCGTTGGTTCTAGGGGTTAGCGCAAAAGCAGAAAGTGAAGCAGAGACGGCTTATAACGTAATGGTTAACGCGAAAAACGAAGGGCGACAATTGACTGCGGACGAAATCGTTGAAGTAGAAAAAGTCGCGAAATCTCTTATCATGTTTAACGATAATTTGACGGAAGTTGAAAAGGATCAGCATCGTGCCATTTCGGCAATGTATATAAATTATAAAATAGACGAAGTGTTTGACGAAGCTAAAAATAATTTCGATAAGATAGGCGCCAACTAAGGCGTCTTTTTTCATACGTAAAAATAGGAGGCGCCCATCATCGGGCGTCTTTTTCGCGTGCCTTAAAGGAGGTGAATCGCAATATGGCGGAGCCGACAGGACACGAGCTTAACGAGAAAATCGCAGACATACGCGAATGGCTCGTGCGGATTGACACGAAAGTTGACTATTTAAACGAAGTCAAGCATACGGCTGAACAAGCGGACGCAAAAGCGGACCAAGCGCTCAGCTTAGCGAAGGAAAACCGCGACGACATTCGCGACATGAAGGCGAACACGAAATGGGTATGGGGAACGCTACTAACGGTCGCGGGCTTATTAGTAACGGTTTTCATTGCGCTAATCAAATAAAAATACGAAGGGAAGCGGTAATATGGCAAAAGTATTTATTGACGCAGGACATGGCGGTAACGATCCGGGAGCAGTCGGCAATGGCTTGCGCGAAAAGGACTTGACGTTGACAATCGCTAAGCGTGTCGGAGCTATTCTCGCGAACGACTATAAAGGCGCGACTATTAAGTACAGCAGAACGGGCGACCAATCACTGTCGCTTAAGCAACGGACGGACTCGGCGAATGCTTGGGGCGCAGACTTATTTGTTTCCGTTCATATTAACGCAGGCGGAGGCACGGGCTACGAGGACTACGTTTATACGACAGTTGGCGCGGGCACGCAGAAGTTTCAGGACGCCATTCATAGCGAAATTATGAAACGTATTGACGGCGTTCGCGACCGAGGCAAGAAGCGCGCTAACTATCACGTTCTACGCGAATCACGCATGCCGGCAGTATTAACGGAATCCTTGTTCATCGATAAAGCAGCGGACGCGGCAAAGCTAAAGCAAGCGTCATTTATCGAAGCAGTTGCGCAGGGGCATGCAGCAGGCATCGCGAAGGCTTTCAAGCTAGCGAAGAAACAGACGGCAAGCAAGCCGAAGCCAGCGCCATCAAAAGGCAGCTTATACAAGGTTCAAATTGGCGCGTTCAGTAAGAAGGCTAATGCGGATGCGCTCGTCAAACAAGCGAAGGCTAAAGGTTTTGACGCGTTTGCATCGAAGGACGGCGCGCTATATAAAGTACAGCTCGGCGCGTTCAGCAAGAAAGACAATGCGGACGACTTGGCGGCGAAAGCGAAGAAAGCGGGCTATGCGCCATATATTGCGAAGGAGGCTAAATAATGAATAGGATTTCGGCAGGCACGGTCAGTAGATTCGTGCTTTTACTTTTGGCTCTAATTAACGCGGGATTAGAAATGGCGGGCTTAAGCGTGATTCCGGTCGACGAGGCGGGCGTGAGTGAGTTTATTTCGCTTGCTTTCCTCGGCGGGACTGCGCTTTGGAGCTACTGGAAAAATAACGACGTGACGAAGAAGGCGCGCGAAAAATAGAAGGAATCTCGCAAGGAATGGCGAAACTTTTCGCTTTTCTTTGCGTATACATATTTATCCTCGGATAGTATAATTAGTAATAAAAAATAGGAGGTCGGTCACTGTGAGTAACGAAAACGTAATTTCAAATGAGACGTTAATTATCGACGTTGAGAAGAAAAAGCCGTCAACATTCGCTTGGATCGGAAGAATATTCGCAATACTCGCAAGTTCAGTTCTGTTTCTAGTCGGGTTTTTACTTTGCATAACAATCATCGGTATTATATTTGGATACCCAATGATAATGTTTGCGGGGGCACTTTTCGCTCTTGGGCTCGGTTGGTATGACGTGAAGTGTCCGCATTGTGAGAAAAAGAGTTCCGTGATAGTTAATGCAGATAATTTAAAGTGTAAAAAATGCGAAAACTTAACAATAATCAACTGGAAATAATAAGGCGCCCCGGCTTGCGAGCTAGGGCGTCTTTTCTTCTTTCTACATTCCGAAATAATCATCCGGCGGATACCCTTCGCCTATCTCCTTTAAAGCCTTCTTAATCCGCGCTACTGTCGATATCTTCGGCGTATATTCCTTATCATTGCATAGTCGCGAAATTGTACGGCGACTTAGACCCGACTTCTCTTCGATTTCAATCTGCGTAATTTCCTTCTTATCAATCCATCGCCCAAACTTCGTACGACTCTTTCCTATACCGAAAAACGAAAACACTCCGATCACTCCTGCGCTCTATTTTTTCTCATTATTGACGAGCCAAAAGTTTTTTATTCGCAAAAAAGTAACATATAGGACATTCCGTTCGCCATACCTTTTAATATACCAATTAAAATTCCCATACAGAATTACGAAAAGAATAGGCGAAATGTTGACGCAGCAAGGCGCAAACAAGGCGCCGACTCTTCCGTTTAGGCGGAACTGTATTATATACAAAAGGTGGTGATGCGCATGTTATTCGAGCTACTTTCTTCGGCAGTTGTCGGCGGACTTATCGGTTACTCGAAATTATCGCAAAGGGGGTTAGGCGGAAATGATACGAATAATATTTCGCGAATTGCAGAAAACGCGGGCCTGGTCGCAAAGGACGGTACGAAAATACGTCCATACAGACGGACTAAGCAAGTAGACCATACCGAGTATGTTTTTCACCTACCGCAGGGCTTGTCGTCTAAGCAGTTTCGCGAAAAAGTAGACCGTTTCCAGGACGGACTAAACGCGAAAAAGAGTGTTCTCGACATATCTATCGCGGACTTAAAGGCGTTAAATTGGCGCAAGGATTTGCTGTCTCAATTGCGAAAATTAGCCCGCAAGAAACGGAAGCTACGAAAAGAGGTGGAAATTGAATTTGACGGCATGTTGAAGTTTCGCGTCTATAATGAAGCATTGACGGACTTTTTCGCCTTCGATCGCGAGTTGCTTAAGCGGTGCAATGGGTGGCAAATCCCGTTAGGCATGTCGCGAAAAGGCTTCGTAACGCATGATATGGAAAGCGGACATTTAATCGTAGCTGGCGCAACAACTTACGGTAAATCAGTATTTCTAAAGAACTTAATTACGTCCACCATCGCACGCAAGCCGGAGCATGTTCGCATGAGTTTAATCGATTTAAAAGGAGGCTTAACGTTTGCACGCTATCAGAGCGCCATACAGGTCGATAGCGTGGCGAAAGACATTTACGAGACATTAGATAGCTTGCGCGAAATAGACGCTAAAATAACGGCAAAGGAAGCGTTATATCTTGCGCAAGGATACGAAAATATTCGCGAAGCATGCGACCCGTATCGTCACTTTATTATTATCGATGAAGCTGCCGAGATAGCGAGCGCGGGCATTACTGACGCGGAAGAAAAGAAGGCGCGTGTTGAATGCGAAAGAATACTCGCGAGAATAGCGCGTATTGGTGCCAGTCTAGGATTCCGTCTTATCTTTTGTACGCAATATCCTACTGCCGATACATTGCCGCGTCAGATTAAGCAGAATGTTGATACGCGCGTTTGCTTTCGATTACAGACGAAAATTGCAAGCGAGGTTGTGCTTGACGAAGGCGGTGCGGATCAACTGCCGCGCATTAAAGGTCGCGCAATTTATCAGACGCCGGATGGTCGCCAAGTTGTACAAACGCCGTTAATTACAAACGAGCAAATTAGCGAAATCATTGGACCACATATTAATATTCGCGCAAGAAAGGATGACGATAATGCAAATGCAAACACTCATCGCAAAGGAACAACGCCAGGAACGTATACTCTTAAGCTTGAAAAAACTCGACTTTCTTAGTAGGTCGCAACTTCAACGCATGCATAGGCTCGGCGGTAATCGCAATGCTAATCGGATTCTGGCCAACATGAGCGACTATTTACATTCCGTACGCTTAGACGAAAAGGTTTACTACCTTAACGCATATGGTCGCGAAATGGTTGGTGCGAGCAAGGTCGTAAAGAAAACGACGCAAATTGAACATTACTTGATGCGCAACGATTTATACTTGGCATACGGCTGCCCGACTTCGTGGGAACAGGAAATAAAACTTACGGTCGCGGGCAAGGTTTCTGTAGTGGCTGACGCAGTATTTAACGTAGGCAATCGCTATCACATTTGCGAGATAGATAGAACACAGCGAATGACGGAAAATCATGCGAAGATTCATAAATATCGCGAGTTATTATCGCTTGGCGTATTCGAAATAAAGCCGAAATTTATCTGGCTAACAACGACGGAATATCGCCGTAAACAGCTTGCGAAAATGTGCGAAGGACTAGACGTTAAGATTTATGTAGCGAGCGAATTTAAATAAGGAGAGTGGACGGTATGTTTAAACGTAATAAAGTAGAAACGATGTCTATTTCGGAGTTTATGTCGCGTGATTATAAGAAGGAGGAAAAACGCGTCAATTGGAAAACTGTCGCGAAAGTAACGACAATAGCGGGCGTCGCGGTAATATCGCTCGGCTTTGGTGACGTTAGCTTTGCGGCTGCTGGCGCGATTAATGGAGCAGTAACGGCGAAAGTAGTGAACGCGTTTGATCCGATTGTAGAACTCGTTAAGGCTATTAGTTACCCTATCGCGTTAATCATGATGCTTGGCGGAGGGATATTCGTAATGATCGGCAATAGCGACAAAGGATTATCGCTCATTCAGAAAGCGGGCTTAGGTTACGTGCTCGTTCAAATGCTGCCGATACTTATGGACTTACTCGTAGAAATCGCGAAGTCTCTTTAATCTTTACTTGTTCGGAATAACTCATTGGGTTCGTGTAAGTCTAACGCAACCATAATCTTTTCTAACGCGTCTTTAGGGTATCGTTTAAGTTTGTTATTTGCCATTTCGCTGATCGTTCTCGTAGTCAATCCTGTCAACTCGACGAGGTCTTTCTGTTCCATTCCGCGTTCCCTTAATAGTTCCTTTAATCTCAACTCTAATCGCATAATATCACCGCCTTAAAAAGATTATAACTTGTCCTTGACAATTACGCAAGACGTAATTTATAGTTACATTAAACGTAAATTACGGGAGGCATAAACTGATGCACTATCTATCGGACTATCAAACTTTCAATTCGACGCAGGAATTAAACGCAAATGTAGACGCACATTTAAAGAGTAACGCGTTCAGCCTTAATGATACGGATCGCGCTGCCCTTAATACTATCGCTCGCTATGCGGTCAAGTTCGCAGGCGCTGCGCATTTAAAAGCGACAACATTAGCGAAACTAATCGACAAAAGCGAAAAGACGGCGCGCCGCATCGTTAATAAGTTGGCGGAGCTGGGCATTATCGAAAAGGTTGCAACCATGCGAAAAGTAAACGGAGGCAAGGGCGCTAACATACTCCGCGTCCTTCCTTTTAAGCGCAATGAGCTGCGTGCTACTCGCAATGACCAGTCGACTTTGTCCAATCGTGAGAAACGCGAAAAGCCTACGGAGACAACGGCGCAAACGACGAAAAATGAAAACGAACCTTTTAATTCTATTAATCTTTCAAAAAACAACGTATTAGATACGTCAGTCATTCCTTCGCAAGCATTGAAAAGCTCGCTGCCAAGTGAAATATATGACGCAATGGAACGATACTTTGACGCTGAAGGAATCTATAAATATTACGGCATATTGCTTCGCGCTAAACGATCAATACATAACGACATCATCATCGAGGATAACGCTACGCCGTTTGTAGAAACGTTCTTTAACGCGATATTAAAGTACAAGCAGCGCAAATTACGCAGCCTAGAAAATTATTTATATCGCGCATGGCAGACGACAACATCGCAAGTATTGCGTCAGAATGCTTCCGTAGAGCCTTCGCCAGTGCCGGATTACGATTGGCTGAACGATTGACTAGGAACATTTGTTCGTTTATAATTAGCGGTAAAAGAGCGCCGGTTTAAGTGGACGCTCTAAAAGGGAGGCGTTAATATGTCGTTAAAAGATCGCGGCATTAAAAAGTGGCAAGGCTTCTTTATGCCGGAGCATGTAACGGAGCTGGGCGTCATGCATGCCGAGCTGGACCACGTAGCAAAGCCGATAATTGACGAGCATCAACAAGCGGAGTTTGACGCGAGAATAGCTTACGCGATGGAATTTAATTTGGCGTTGAAAATATCGATATGGCAGGCGGGCAGTATTACGGAGATAGTTGGGCGGTCACATTACGTTGACCACGTCCACCAAAAGATACGCTTAGTGACACTGGATGGTGCGTCTGCTTACGTTGAGATGGCGGAAGTGGTCGGTGTGGAATTGGCGTAGAGGGTACGGCTTTAATGACTTGCAAGGTGGCGCTCCTAGCGATATAATTTGACTTAACGGATGACTTGTACGTGTTAAAAACTTAATAATACCAACGTCTGACTTACCGTTGACTTAGCGACTGACTTATCGAATACCTTGACAGGGTAGAGGTCGCTGGTTCGAACCCAGTCGGAATCATACTCGATGAAATTGACGGCAGTAAACGTTGGTATTATAGCGTTTCTGCCGTCTTTTTGTTTACGGTGACTTAGCCGGTGACTTGGACGCAGGGTTGCGCTCCTATTTTACGTAGGGTAGTGGACACGTATATTTCCGTTAATAATCAAGCGGGAGGGCGTTGTTTTGAAAGACAAGCGTCAAGGTAAACGGGTTAAAAGTACACGAACGAAAGTAAGGAGCTCCGTAAATAATCTCGATGACTTATTCGCGAAATTTATATCGATAAAGAAAGCGGAGGGGCGCGCGTTAAGTACGATTAGGCAATATGAGGATAACTACGGATTCTTTATCGAATTTCTTGACCGACATGATATTAAGCGTTCAATGACGGTAATCGATCGCGACATTATTCGAGAGTATATCGTTTATATGAATGAACGGTTAATAAAATTCGAAGGCCATAAATATAAGAAGGAATCCGTCATGACCGTCGGACTGTCTCCATCATCCATAAATACGCGGCTAAAAACCTTGCGCGTTCTATTTAATTGCTTAGAGGATGAAAATCTCATCGTAAATAATCCGATGGTCGGCGTAAAAAATGTGCGTGAGCCTGAAGAAGAAATCGTTATTCTAAATGCTGATGAGTTAAAACGCTTACTTGCTACGCCTAACCAACGCGAATATTCCGCATTTAGAGACTACGCGTTAATGCATTTATTACTCGATAGTATGTGTCGTATAAGTGAGGCGCTTGGGCTTAGACGTAGTGACGTTGACTTTACTAATAAATGCGTAACGATTCCGGCTACCATTGCAAAAAGTCGTAAAGCGAGGACTATTCCATTACAACCGATTACGCTTCGATTATTAAAGGAATTAATTAGCGAAAATGTTGCCGACTTCGAGAGTGACTATATATTCCTCGCAAACTACGGCGAGCCGTTAACGCGCGATCACTTTCGCAAACGACTTAATAAATATGCGAAAAAGGCGGAAATTGAGAAGAATGTTCATCCGCATTTATTTAGACATACGGCAGCTACGATGTTCCTTGAAGCGGGCGGCGATATCCGTCATTTGCAAATGTTGCTTGGACACAATGACTTGCGGATGGTTATGCGCTATACACATTTGTCGCGTCAATCATTATACGAGCAACACGGGAAATATTCGGCAATGAATCAGATTAGCGGAAAATTAAATAAACCGAGAAAAAGAAAACGTTAAACCTATCGTCAGTCCTTCGGGATTGGCGATTTTTTTTTTTCGTTTATATGCTCGAAATTCATTCGCGAACGTATCACCTTATGAATATGAAAAACGCCCACTTTGCGAAAGTTATCCGTTATTTAAAATGAAAGACGAAAAAAGTTTACGGTTTTTATGTCAGAAATTCACATGTAATCCGTTATTTAAAGTAAGAGCGGATAATTTTTATGTAAATAAATCTACACAACGCGATATATAACTTACGCAAATAAGGAGGAATCAAAATGAACGAAATTAAAGGCGGTGATGCTTCGGCAGAGTTATCGACTGACTTGAACATCATTACAGCAGAAATTAACGCATATCAACGTGTAGCAGGCGAAGCAATATTCGAAATTGGGTACAGGCTTAAACACGTTAAAGAGAAGGATTTAGTTCATGGTGAGTGGTCGGAGTGGTTAGAAAAGATGAATATGACACAAGGACATGCTCGAAGATTTATACGAGTGTACGATCGTTTTGCTAAACATGCACCGGTGCATGAATTACCTCCTTCGTTATCTGTTCTATATTTGCTAATTCCTTTCGACGATGAAGAACTCGAAAAGCCTCGTGAAATGCCGAATGGTTCAACTAAAAAACTAACGGAAATGTCTCGTAGGGAAATCGAGGAATTTAAAGCACGGGAAAAGAAAGCGTTACTTGCTGCGGAAGAGGCTGAGCAAGCCCGCAAACAAGCCGAAGCACAACGGGATATGGCGTTGAGGGAATCGGATATATTACGCGACACGCTCGAATCTAGGGAGGATGTAGAGCCGGAGGTAAGGACGGAATATGTTTACGTTGAGAAGGAGCCTCAAGCAGAATTTACAAGGTCAGTCAGCAAGGAAAGCCGTAAACAGTTTTACGCAGACTTTATAGAAGAGCTTGAATATATTCGTTGTAAATATGCAGCTATTGCGGCTGAAGCTCCGGAACTTAAAAAAAGCATCGAACAGAACGAAAGCCTATGTGATAAGTTAGATAACTTTGACGATTTTTGGAATAGTTTCGCAAAGTCGATTTATAAAAATAACACTATTATAGAAATGGGGAATTAATTATGGCATTTTTTGGCGGAAAAGACAAAGGTAAGAACACGGATATTAACGAAATCTCTACAGTAATCGCACAGAATAACAACGAACTTATGACACAAGTAGGGCGTATGTTTGAGGATAAACTGTCCGAAGTAGTTAGCGCTCAAATAAAAGCGTTAATTACCGAATTACTACCGGCGTTAAATTCAGCGCAGAAAGAGAGTGGCGCTGATAAGAAAGTTTATGTTACGGATAGCCTAGAAGGGCTGGAAGACGAAAAACAGTCGTCAGAAATCATCGCTACTCTGTACTCGAAGACAGAAGGGAATCACCCGTCAAGAATCCGACCATTTTACACGGAGGTAGAAAAATTCTTCGAGCTTCCGTTATCCCGTTTGCATAAAGAACGAGTGGCGGATTTACCGAATAAAGGTGACGGTAAGTTTCCGTACCGCAAAATGGATACTGCGATACAACTAATCGGATACAAGAAACTTCACGATTTCGCGAAAAGTTACGAATTTCAAACAAAGTAAGGAGACCAAACAATGACGCAATCAAACGCATATATACGCACAGGCGACCTACGATCAGGCTTCGTCATTATGTATCACGACATTTTCGACTTATACCATCCGTACATCGGCGACAAGGCAACGCTATATTACCTATTCTTGCTCCGTTCGCGAAACAACGATGAGAGCAACGCAGATATCGGCAAAGCATGGCGCGGTCGTAATGGCGTAGTCGAAAAGTTCCAGCTATCATATTCAACGTTGCCTATACTCGACGACATACTCGAAGCAAGCGGACTAGTCGATATTGAACGCAAGCCTATCGGACGTGGCAAGGATAAAATTTATTACATCGTCCATGATCCGAAAGATAAGCGAGAGTTTCGCGCGACGGAAGAATTAATGGCGGAAGGTCTGCGAAAGGTGGTGACGAAGTATGGGGCGAAGGCAATCGGCAAGTTGCTCGGCAAGGAAAAGAGACATCTAACTACGCTGACGGAGATTACTTCTACAGAGACGGAGGTAATAGACTACGCCAGTGTAAATGAAAAAGAATTACTTTAAAAAGAATTAAGTAATAAAGAATTAAACCTTGCGCCATTTATTCACTTTGTTCATAAATAACGCCAAGATTAATTAAATAATAAACCTTTCGCGAAAATACTATGCGAAATATATAACAAGGAGGAACGCAATATGGATAAACCTAAATTAACGGCAGAACAAGCAAAAGCGTTAGAAGCGTTAAGAAACGTATGGAGTAGCGGCGGTAAATTTTTAGGAGGACGTCAGATAATAAAAGAAAAGCTTGACGGTGGCTGGACAGTTCCGGATTTTGCACCGGCTAACTCGATCGATGACGATGACTTTATCGCAGCATTGTATATCGGATATGAAATCGAACAATCTCCGGAAGAAAAGTTACGCGAGTATTACGTATGTCAAGAGCAAAGCTATCACGACAGTGTCGGTACAGAACGCATTGAGCATCTCGCTAAAGTCGTCGCTATTAGAAATACGCTAGCCATACTCGGCATCCAAATCGAAGGCATTAACGCATAATCAGACGCATATAAACGCTCATACAGACGTTTTAACCACGGAGTAATACAAATACACTCAGCGTCAATTATAAGCCGTCAGAACGCGTTTGTAGACGGTAAAACAAGGGCGCAACTTAGCGTCGAATACAAATACAAGGATGTCTTTTTAATGGCGAAATTATCACATGAAGAATTGGCGGAAATTAAGGAAAGAATATGTCGGGTATCATTCGACGGTGCTTACGTTAAAGGCGGTCCGTGGAAGGGGTACGAAGTGAAGAACAAAAATAACGGTATTGTCATCGCTGAGGCAGACGCAGGGTATGACGCAGAGTTCATCGCCCACGCACGTACTGACATTCCGGCATTGCTCGATATGATCGCGGAGTTGCAGTGGTACGTCAATGCGCAAGGAAAGCGGTTGGATCGGGCGGAGAATTTATTAATGGAAGCGCAAGGTGTTATGGATAGTACGGAGGTTTGGTCCGAGATAAATCGCTATTTATACGGAGAGGATGACGACGAATGAGCGAAATTAAACTTAAATGGCAGAGAATCGACGAATCTGTACAGTGGCACAATCGAACTGGCGAGGAGTTCTATAGCTATACGGTTACGCCGGATATGACGCGAGAGGTGCTCGAGTTGATTGCGGAGGTCGAACGGTTGCGGTACGTGAACCAACGACTAGAAAAAAGAGTGGAAATGTATTGCGATATGTAATAGGAAGTCGAGTTAACCAAACGAAAGGAGTCACGCAAATGACACGAATAAGCACGAAGGATTGGCGAAACTTGCCCATCGAAAAGTGGAACGTTAGCACGGCACACCAGTATCTTATCGACCGCAACCGTGAGCTATACGGCGTAACCTACGAGCCGTTCGGTTCAGGCTCGGTCAGTCGACGATGGTCCACCGAAAAAGGTCAGCTAAAGAACGCGATCAATAAGCATGGCGCGGAAGTAATTCGCGAGTACATCGATATATGCTTCGCTACGCATCGGGTAAACCTGCAGTATCCAGCGATGTCATTCGGCTTCATTTTCGCCTACAAGCGTGCGGAATTACAACAGGCGGAGATAGCGGTCAAGCGAAAGCAACAGCGGGCTGAGTCGGCAAGTAGCGCGGAAGAAACGGAAATCGAGTTGGATTGGTTCTAAAAACGAGAGGAGTTGACGGCAAATGAGCGCGGTAAACTGGCTTTTAATATGCGTTTTCACTTCGGGAATGATCGCGGGAATGGTTCTTTGCGCAACGATAATTAGCGTCGCTAAGCGAAAATGAACGGACTAGGCTTAACGCAAGCAATGAACGCGCTGGCAAACGGAGCGCCTGCGGTAGTAAGCGTGTCGGGCAAACGCTATACCGCCGATGAGTTACAGCCCCGAATGTTAAGCGAGCATGTAGCGATATTTAACGATGTGGGAATGACGGAAGTCGAACGTAAAAAGGAGTGGCGAGTTGAATAAGGTAAGAGTCTTTTTCATAGTGTGGGCATTTTTAAACGGAATCGTTTGCGCGCTAGTGATGGCGCTTGCTACATTTTATTGGCTAGGTCGACTGGCTATTATGATACATCCAACGTACGGTCCGACAGTTTTTATCATTATTACGGTGACTGGAAGCGTTGCTGCACTCGTTGCTTGTACATCGGGTGAAAAAGTTGGAGGTGCGCCATATTGACGAATGATCACGCAAAACGCTGCCTACTAGCGCAACAATGCAAGCTCGCCGGCACTGATGCATGCAAGCCGACGTGTCAGCATTTCATACAGCTTCACGGCATGAGCGGCACAGGCGGTCGAGCAGCGGCGGCAGGCGTGCCGACAGACTACGCAAAAGTAACGATGACTAATTCGCCAGCGCGCGCAAGCCAGCCGAAAGCCTATAGCGCACTGGACGCGTATGTGAAAACGTTCGAACGGCAATTCGACGAAGATGCATCGCGTATAAAGTCGCTCTATCTTTGGAGCGCATCGCCCGGCACCGGCAAGACTACTTCGGCAGCGGCAGCGCTTAACGCATGGCTAACGGCACATTACCTCGGCAGTTTGAAGCGCGATAGGAAGGCGCTACAGCAGCCGGCATATTGGCTCGACGTAAACGAGCTACAGACGCTATATAACAAATTTAATCGGTCGGGCATCGCGCGCGAAGTGGCGGAGAAGTCCTCCAAGGAATATTACCGCCGTCTAGCGTCAGCAGAGGAAGCGCCATTCGCCGTTTATGACGACATTGGCGTTCGATCAGCAACGGAGGGCTACAGAGCCGATTTGCATAGCTCGATTAATGCGCGCGTGGCAAGCGCCAAGCCTACGATTTATACGAGCAATCTTGCGATGGAGGAGCTGACGCATATATTTGACGCTAGGCTTTACGATAGGATTCGCGACATGTGTGCGCCAATTCATTTCGAAGGAGAATCGAAAAGGGGGATGCGAAGATGAGCGTGCGTGAGATAAAGCTCCAAGCTTGGTTGGGTCATTGTATGGTTCAAGTTACAAGTTTAAACCTTATGAAGAATACTAAAGGCGAGTATGAATCT
Organism: Cytobacillus sp. FSL R7-0696; assembly: GCF_038006865.1. Taxonomy (NCBI): domain Bacteria; kingdom Bacillati; phylum Bacillota; class Bacilli; order Caryophanales; family Bacillaceae; genus Cytobacillus; species Cytobacillus sp. FSL R7-0696. The sequence goes on from NZ_JBBOWA010000002.1 coordinate 61,537, forward strand.
TTATCTACTGGGTATTTTGTAAAGGGAGAAAATAAGGGTTCTCATACTGGATTCTATCTAGAAAGCGCCAAATTAAGACAATTTACTAGTCTTTTAGACAAGAACGGCAGGGAGATTTATGAGGGAGATGTTGTAAAGTTTCACTATAAAAGAGGGATTTATAAGATTGGTCCTGTGGTCTGGAATTATATGTTCGGTTCTTGGAATATTGATTGTGCTGAGTTCGTAGCATATAAGTCACTTGGGCAATTTAATTCTGTATCTGAAGTGATCGGCAACATTTACGAGAATCCGGAGCTGTTTCGATGAATAAGCCCGATTTCACATTCGGCGATCTAGTTTCCGTAGCAGGCTATCCGGACATCATCTTTCAAGTCGACGGCTTTCGCGAGGAACGTCATTACTATCCGCATGAACAATGGGACGAAATGGTTTACGAGCTGATCGAGTGCAGTCGCGGCGATTGGCTCGAAGCTGACGAAGGTGACTTGACGCTAGTTGCTGACGCGGCGCAGGCGGACGAATACTTGCGAGCGAATCCGCCAAAGGCTGCGAAACTAAATTACGAGGAGGATTTAGCGATGTATTATTTCGGAGAATTTGGGTTCGGCGGAAGCAAAAAGGAGAAGGAAGCGCCTAAGCCGTCAGCACGCGAATTATCTGCGCAAGAGGCTGAACGCAGGAAGAAGGCGCGAAAAGAGCGAGCAGAGGCGGTCGATAATCTGTTGGATAGGCGTAAATGGTATGCGGATAGTGAGGCGGAGGATAAGGTGGAAAGGATTGCGGAGATTGACGAGGAATTGCGTAGGGTTAGCGAAACACGATAAGCAGAGATTCCTGTATTAAGTGAAGAGGTGAAAAAGTGGCTAAGTTTTTATTGTGGATTGTGGTTGTTCTAGGGTTAATTTCATCAATTACACTTTATCAAAATGGTGAAGGTGTCAGTTTGTTTACAAGGATTTTAATATGGTCATCAGTAGGAGTTTTAGCATTATGCGAGTCTATTGAAAAATTAAAGGATGAAACAAAGTAAGCAAAATGTTCACTTAGGAAGGAGATAAAAATGAACAGGGACGAAGCTAGAGAGTATTTTAAAAATTCGGGTTTGTCTTATTCAGATATTGAGGTTGAAGATATTGCAACGCTCAACAATTTCTTAGCAGAAGAATTGGATTTGTATTTGAAAGAAGGAACTGAACATGCCAAAGCAATGGACATGAAGGTTCGGAAACCATTGGCGAAAGATTTGAAGGTACTCAAACGCACTGGACTAAAATACGCCTTTTTAAAAGTAAGAGGAAGCTATTTTGATTCAAGAGAAGCTATTTCTTTCAATGAGAATGGGTTTATAGGGTTCGGCGGAGAGCTTGATAGTAAAAATGTTCAACCAATATTACGAGGTTTTCGTAGGTGGGTTGATCTATTAGTTAGTTAACAAAATGATAGA
>NZ_JBBOWA010000003.1:0-4502 GCF_038006865.1 Cytobacillus sp. FSL R7-0696
CGGTAGGCAGGTCAAAAGGTGTTGCCTTTTGACACACCAAGAGGGTCTTGGTGAAGTGAGTCTGTCAACTCCTTAATGCTCCCTACGGTCCGCTTACCGTTGACAGACGCCATACAGGGCTTCTCTCGCCTTTGTGAGAGGTTACCCCTTATTTAAAATCCTCCCGTTGCCTAAAAAGGCAACAGAGACGCTTATAGAGCGTTAAAATGATGATTGATTGTAAGTGTCTTTGACTTCCTCGACACTTTTCCAATCAACTTCGTTTAAAGGGAGTCTTTTTTTATGGTTTTCGATGTTCCTCCTCCTCAGGTTGAGAGAGTGAAGGTTGGGGGTGTGGGGGCTAGCCCCCGCATTGCGTCACTTCATAAGACTAAAAAAGCAAAATTATGAACGGTAGAACTGGCGGTTTTGCAGGCTACACTAAAACGAAGTGAACGACCGCTAACTTTCTTCCTCATCAGTTTATCGGTCGTTCGGCGAAGCCCTTGAAGTCTGCAAAATTTCGGAATGCAAGGGGGAAAAGGGTGGAGATTTTTTGAGTGGGTTTCTCAAAAAATACTACCCGAACCTTGCATGGAGAAAAGCCCCTAAATATATAGAGTGAGAAGAGAGAGTTATAAAAGTGTAAAAAAGGTTGATATATCAGTAGTTTCAGAGATTTTAATATGTGGCGGTTTTGCGATATATGTTAGTGAGTTAATTATCTTTTAAGTATGATTAATATGACAATTATTTACTAAAAATTGTAAATTTTCAAAAATATTTAAATATCGTTAAGAGTGAAAATAATATGTTGATAAAATATTCCATTTATATTAATATTCTCATAGAAAAGGATAAATATACAAAAAGGGGGAAAAATGGAATGAAGTACATTTCTAAAATTTTAATAGCCTTTGCCTTGGTTTTAAGTTTGTTTACAGTTACTAATACAGCTTCTGCAAGTGCTGATTCATTTTCGGATTATTTTACTAGTTCAAAATGGATAACTAGAGACGGAGTAGTATCACTTAGTGTTACACCTAAATCATCAGGGCCACTTATTAAAGCTCCAAATGGTAATGCAAGAATGGTAGCTGCTTCTAAAGCATGGACTATTCTTTATAACAAACATAAAGGGAGCAGTAATTGGAAAAACACTGCATCTATGAAAGCTCAATTTGAGTGTCATGTAACTATGGCTCAATCTTTCAAGACACCTTGGAATTTAGAACCACATCGTACAACAACTAGTCTTACAGAAACTATTAAAAAGGGATGTAATCCTAAATAACAAAAAAGAGAGATTCATTAAGAATCTCTCTTTTTTGTTATATTTATTATTGCTCCTATAATGAAAATAATACCTATGACTATAGTTAAAGTGAAATATAGGGAATCTCCTACTAAATTAAATTCATCTGTTATTATATTTCCCTGGAACCAAACCATACAAGCAAGTACAGTTAAGAAAAACGAATTTAATATTATATATCCGTTATTAGTTTTACTTTTAATAAAAATTAAAATTAATAAATTTAATATTATAAAAGCTAGTATTAAATAAAAGATCGGTCTTAAATAAATGAAAACTTCCCCATCCATTCCAAAAACTCCTTTTTTTGAAAATTATTCTTTTTGATTATATCTTAAAAAAACTTTTTTTGCTTATATTTTCTATTTGAGATATTATCTCCCTTTTAATTTTCTAAATTCATTATGTTATATCAATACATATATCACCAGTATGGCTCCTTGTTTTAGGGTTGAGGCTGAACAAGGGGGAATGAGGAAATCCTCCATATTCGTAGATATGTAAGGTAAAAGAGTAAAAATCACGAACAGAGAAAAGCTCCTTATTAGAGAGTGAGAGTAAATTGGCTAACTAACTAGTAAAAAAAGCTATTATATCAAGGGTTTTTGCTAGTTTTCGTAGTTACCGAATTAGATAACTTTAGTTACCGAATTAGATAACTACGAAAACTAATAAAAATAGCCCTTAAAAAAGGGCTATTGGAAAATTTTCAAATAATGGCTTAGCATTGATAAATAAGGTTTTTAAAGTAGTTTCTACGTTGTCACGTTCACCACTATAAATAATATTTGGATTTATGAATAAAGCGTATGTACGAGCATTATTTCCTTCTATTTTTTGACCTTGTGCTTTAACAATAACCCCTTTGTCAACAAGATTATTTACTAGTCTACTAATTTTAGGAGCACTTGTTCCAAGTTTTTCAGCAAGTGCCTTTTGTGTCATAGGAACTGCACTTCGTGAATGAATATCATCCACAATACAATTACTTTTAAACTGTAAAAAGCGTTGAATACGCATTAAAAATAGCATTTCTTCATCGGTGAAAAAACCAGTTTCCAAAGCATAATTCCAATTATCTTGAATCAATTGAACAAACCTCACTTTTGACTGGGGAGAACGTTTTGTAACGATAAAAACTTCTTTCCCAGTAGCTTTACTCAATGTTTTCATAGCATTATTTGCTTCTTCTTGGTCTACACCACTATGATCCTGCTTAAATTTTTCTTTTTGATTTTTAAAATCTCTTTTTCTAGCATTTTTTTCTGCTTGTTCAAAATTTTTCTTGGTCATCTAATCCCTCTCCTTATAGCAGGAATTAGCCCCTATGTGTTAGAATAGAATTATAACGATATGAATAGGGGCAATAATCCTTGCCCGTAATAATACGAGAAACCGCCTTGCCGACCAAAGCTTGGGCGGTTTTTCTCGTTCTAGTTAAATTATAACAGATTATAAAACTACACGTCTTTCTTAATCTCAAGAACATATAAGTCCTCATTTGAATCTTGATCAATACTTGTAAAAATACTAATGTCCTTGATTGGAATACTCGTTCCCAAACCTAAATATGGTCTCTTTTTATCCCTCATGAAAAGCATTAATTCACCATCTTGATCTAACTTCTGTAACTTCTTAACCAACTGATTTACCTTTATTAACGCTCTATCTCCATTCCTTTTTGCCTTTGAGGTTCCTCCATTTTTTTAAAAGAGTCCTTGACAATTTTTTCTTGGTTCTGATCCAGAAACTTTATAAATTTAGGGTCAACTTCTTGTATCCTCAAAAACGTCTTAACACGAGTAAGTTGAGAGGATAAAGCCTTTGTCACTTTTGACTTAAAAGCTGAAAATTCTTTACCGATTTGAAGCAATTTTTCCTTCAATTCTCGATTTTCCCTTTGATAAGACTGATTTTGATAGGTTAAATCATGAACTTTTTGCTTTAATTCTTTCTTTTCCCCCAGCTGGTCATTGAACTTCTGAACGATTCCATTATATTTATCAATTAAGCCACTGTAATTCTTCACAAGATCACTCTGTTTCAGCTTTTCTTTAGCTTTTTCGGTTGATAATTTTTCAAGATTTTCTTCAACATCCTTGTAATAATATCGAATTTTGTCTTGTCCTATTTGTATATCAGATTTTAGCTTCTTAACCTCTTTTTGAGATTTCTCTAATTCCTGCTGCAGCTGTTCCGCTTGCATCTGATAAACGACCCCATTCATGGCATAATCCACTAAATTTTGATAATCATTTTCCTTCATTCCGACCAATCCAAGAACCTTCTTCGCTTCAATGTTTTCAATAGATTTCGTCTTCTCATCGATGGCTTGAATCTGCCCCATTGTTTGCTCAAATTTCTGTTGAGCCTCTTTTTCCATATTTCCAAACGTCAGAGCCTTATATTTAGCCGTCTCAACGTGCTTACGGCTCGATGAAACCCCTCTTTCTAACTCAAAGCCATTTTCCTTCAGATAAGCGTTAAAATCATCCTGAAGGCTCACCAGTTGCTTTTTCTGGCCAAAGAAATCTTTAGCCGACAATCTGCCATCTTCCGTTACTGGAACAAAGCCAACGTGCATGTGAGGGGTTTTCTCGTCATGATGAACCGTTGCATAAATTAAATTCTTCTCACCGTATCGATCAGCAAGAAATTCATGAGCCGTTTCAAAATACCTTTTCTGCTCTTTCGATGAAATTCTCTCAAAAAATTCTTTATCCGATGTAATCAAAAATTCAGAGAGACGAACCGCATCTTTACGGATCTTCTTTCCAGAGAGCACATTATCCTCAATCACTTGATTGATTTTCTCCGTATAATCAATCTGCTTTTGACCATTTATCAAATCATAATTAAGGTGAGAATCCGCCTTATTGATGTCGGGATTTGTCTCACTTTCTTTCTCTCTTTGGTTGTGAAATTGAATACCTTTTATGGCATGAGATTTCATTTTTTGCATCCGAATAATAGAGTAACTCATTGATTTCGCACCCTTCCGAAAATCTAATAGATTAAGAGAAGTGTAACACACTACACTTTGCACGCAAAGTTTCATGTGGTCTGCGACGCTTTTTGGCTCCGCCAAGCCATGCTACAGCATGGTAAAAAACAAACCTTGGGCTTTGCCCAAACCCACTGGGGAACTCTTCCCCAGACCCCCTTAATCGAACTCCCCAACCCCTCAATCCTTGAGGGGCTCCCTCGC